>JALZVT010000084.1 GCA_023300545.1 Pseudomonadales bacterium | reverse complement strand
GTGAATGGCGCACGCACGCAGCTCGGTGAAGACCGGTTGGCGGAATGGCTGTGTAATGCAGCTGATCGCAACACCATTATCGAACGGCAAGGCGCTGTGGCTCGCCTGCGAGATGAACTTGAGTTGCGCGAAGAACTTGCATTGCTGGCTGTTAATGGTGGCTTTGGTGAGCCTGCTCGCCCTGATGAGGCCGATGATGCGGACATTGATTCAGGTGAGCTGCGCGACGAGTTTGATTCGAGCTTGCTGGTGAGTTGGTCTGGGCGAGGTGCCCAGCGTAGTGGTCAAGTTCCGCGCGCGATCGCTGTGGTTATCTCGATCTGTACGCTCATTGCAGGTGCCGGCGCACTGGCGTTTGACTGGAGCTGGTATCCCGCGCTTGTTGGTTTTGCTCTGGCATTGGCGCTGCAGCTGTATTTCAAGTCAGAAATTTTGGCCACCATGCAGGACATGAACGAAGCGGGCAAAGGGCTGCATACCCTGAGCCAGGTGCTGGAGATCATGCAGCGGCAAAAATTTGATGATCCCTATCTCGATCGAATAGTGCAGCGCTTGCGCGTTGATGGTCTGCCGCCGTCACAACAGGTGGCCCGCCTTGCGAAGCTGATTGCCTATCTCAATGATTCGACTCGAAATCAATTATTTATCCCTGTTGGCATTGTTCTTGGTCTGCCATTACACCTCACGCATGCACTCGACACCTGGCGGATGACAGTCGGTCGTGAGATACCGACTTGGCTCGAAGCCGTTGGTGACTTTGAGGCAACGTTGTCATTAAGCCGGTTTGCGTTTGAGCGGCCTACCTACCCATTTCCGACTATTGCTATTGGCCCCCTTGTTCTCGAGGCGAAGGGTTTGGGTCATCCCTTGCTGAGTCGCAGTGACTGCGTCGCCAATGATTTGTCGTTGGGGGGCGAGCAGCGTTTGCTGATGGTGAGCGGGTCAAACATGTCGGGCAAGAGCACGCTGCTGCGAACGATAGGCATCAACACGGTATTGGCGCAGATGGGCGCACCGGTTTGTGCGCAAAAAATGGCACTCACTCCTTTTCAGGTGGCAACCGCCATGCGGGTTAGTGACTCACTGCAAGATGGGCAGTCACTGTTTTTTGCCGTGCTGTCACGCTTGAAGCGAGTAGTGGATCTCACCCAATCCGAAACGGTGCTGTTTTTACTGGATGAAATTTTACAGGGTACAAACTCCCACGACCGACGAATCGGCGCTGAGGCCGTGATTCGAAGCTTGCTCGATAAAGAGGCGCTGGGTTTGGTGACAACCCACGATCTGTCGTTAACGCAAATCGCGAGTACGTTGCCGAACGTTGCGAACGTGCACTTTATGGACAAGATTGAAGACGGCGAAATGACGTTCGATTATCAGTTGCGAGACGGGACGCTGAAGAAAAGCAATGCGATTGAGCTGATGCGGCTAGTTGGATTAGATGTTTGAGTAACGATCTCAAGCGCTGAACTTGGCGACTATTTCCAATCTTCTGTATTGCCGTCATGAGATGCTTTAACGCCATTGAATGTGTCGAGATAGTCGTAAACCTCGTCCGGCATGGGGTTGCTGCGAACGTCGATAAACTTCAGCTTCGGTAGGGTGTTTATGACGATGTCGACCATCTCATTGTTGAATAGATAGACTTTTTCCAAGGCGCTCTCGCGCGCGAACTCGACTGTCAGTAGCTGGTTTTTCTCAGCCTTCAGTTTTACGAGTTGTTTCAGTTCTGTGAGGTTCAGTTGTACTAACCGGTTGCCGAACAGGTACAGCGTTGATATTGATTTGGTGTCCGACAGGTCAATGTCGGTTAGGGCATTGTTCGCCAGGTTCAAGTTTTCGAGCCCGGTGAGGCCACTGAGATCTATCGACTTCAGCTTGTTCCCAAACAGCGACAAGCGTTTGAGCTTAACCAGGCCATTAACACCTGCCGCATTGCTGATGCCCATGGCATTGCAGGTGAGCGAGGTGAGTTCGTTTGCGGGAATTCCGCCTGCTTTTTGCAGTGCTTGAGTCACGCAGCTGGAGAGTTTGGGGTCGGGAAAATGGACAGAGTCAAAATTATTGACCGCCGTGACCGCTGCGGCGCCAAAAGCCGCGGTGCAGGCACACAGCAGAAGACCTGCCAGGCCTACCCTTAGTCGAGGTCCGGCCCAGCTGAAGCCTGCGGATGGCGCGTTTAGCAGAGGGTGCAATGGGGTGGTCATAGGTTGCGGCTTCTCACTCGTAAGTCTGGTATCGAAAAACGTAAAAAAAGTGCTCCACAGGTGCAACCCAATCCGATGTTGCGTCGCAGTAGCTGTTGAGGACGGCATTTCCGTTCAATTTTCAGCAATTGCGCTCAAGCACGAGCGCCTGATACATCACTGGAGACCTTACGATGTTAACAGACCATCTCTCACGCCCCGGTTTCGGGGCAAAGCTGGCCGGGCTATTGATCTTGTCGGGCCTGTCTATGGCTGCCCAGGCCGAAATCCCGGTGCCTCAGGTTGGCACTGATCAGAATGCCCTGTTTGGGGTGGACGACAACGTTCGTGACTTCCTTTCGGCCAATCGCGGCAGCAATGGCGGTGGCGATCAAAGCCTGCAGGCTGGCGATACGCTGGTTGGAACAGAAGAATCTGACCTACTGATTGGCGCCATTGGCATCGACGTGCTGATTGGAAACGGCGATGACGATGTGCTGATCGGTGGTACCGAAGACTTCAACCCGCTCAATCGCGATCGGGGTTTTGGTGGAGCAGGTGACGATGTTTTTGTGTGGGCACCTGGTGATGGCAATGACTTCTTTGACGGTGGTGAAGGAGCTGATGTTCTGATGCTTGGTCTAATCGGGGAACTGCGCGATTCGGATGGCAGCGAGGCCGGTGCACCATTTTTCAATGTGAGCCCACCCTCGGCAAACGGTAGCCAGGATTTTGATGGGATATTCATAGACCCCTCTAGTGGCCTACCTCTGGTTAACGTTGCGGGTGGCCCTGGCTTTTGCGACGTCATCGACGGCAGTACCGACAGTGCCGAGCAGAGCGAGCTAGACGCGCTTGGTCTTGACCATCTTGTGCGTTTCACGCTCAGAGGCCCCGCAGCAGACGCGAGCAATCCCGATACCGGTTTGCGCATTGCGATGCACATCTTGAATACCGAGTTTCTAGTTTGTGGCAGCCAGACAGCTGGCGAAGTGATTGTACTCGATCTGACCACATCTCCGCCGACACCGGTCGATATCTCAACCTTGCCCCCGCAAGCCTTCAGCCTAATTCAATAGCAACTGATCAACTACAAACGGAAAAACACCCATGAATTTCAATATTTCTAATACTCCGTGGAAACTATCTAGCCAGTTTGGAGTGCATCTGCTGCTCGTGGCGGGGCTTGTGGCCTGCGGTGGCGGTGGTTCTAACAACGACGAACTGGACAATGACGGCGATGAGCCGGCGACACCGCCGCCGCCAGCGCCAGCTGCGCGAGTTGTCTTTGAGGGCAATGATTCGAATAACCAGAGCAGTTCGCTGTTATCTCTTAATCTTGATGGCCCTGGTGGTTCTCCTAATCAGAGCCTGCGGGGTGGCGATATCCTGCAAGGAGCGGCGACTGACGACGTGATAATCGGGGGGCTTGGCGTTGATGTACTACTTGGTCAAGATGGCAATGATGTGCTGGTTGGCGGTACAGAAGATTTCAATTCCAGTGTCGATGGCGACGCTCTGGGGTCTGATAATCGAGATCGTGCGTTTGGCGGCAACGGCGATGACGCGTTTATCTGGGCGCCAGGTGATGGAAGCGACCTCTTTGATGGTGGCGATGGTATCGATGTAGTGATCCTTGGCGTGCTTGGTGAGCAACAAGACAGTGATGGCAGCACAGACGGTGCACCGTTCTTCAATGTTAATCCGCCCAGTGCAACGGGTAGTCAGGATTTTGATGGTATCTTCCTAGATACCGACACTAGTCTGCCTACCGTTCGTGTCTCTGCGTCGCCAGGCTTCTGCACGGTGCTCGATGAGACGACCAATCCAGCTGAACTCGAAACCTTAGCTCTGGATCACCTGATTCGCTTTAGCCTGCGAGCCATTGCTGACGACTTTGATGCGGCAGTTCGTAGTGATGACGATGGTTTGCGGGTGGCTATCAGTCTGCGCAATACCGAGTTTCTGGTTTGCACTCGCCGTGACATCATTGATGACGGCGGAATGGACAACGTTGAGGTGCTGGATCTGACGACAACACCGCCAACACCGGCCACGCTGGAAGACCTTCCGGAGTCAATACAGCTGTTGATTGAGTAAGGCGGATGGGCTCCCGAATTTCTTCGGGAGCCTATTCACTAAGCAGCAGGCGAGACAGAACACCGAGACGGAACATCGAGATGGAACACCAAGACGCAGAAATTGATGACCGGGATGCGAGGCTGGCAGAATTGCTGGCCCGCTGCGCCCTGCGTGATCAAAGTGCGCTTCGATTGTTGTATGAGGAAGTGGCGGCAAAGCTCAACGGAATTGCGTTTCGCATAACCCGGGCACAAGACATTGCAGAAGATGTGCTGCAAATTAGCTTCACCCAAATCTGGAACGACGCTGAACGCTACCGACCGGATCTTGCACGCCCGCTGACGTGGATGACGTCGATTGTGCGCCATAGGGCACTCGATCGACTCAAGGCGGATCGACGACGTAGCAATGTGATCGATGACAACGTTGAGTTGGAGGCTGACGAACTGGCCAGTGGAGATCGAGGCCCCATGGAGCATTTTGCTCTAAGTGAATCACAAGGCGACCTGCGCTCTTGTCTTGAGCGGTTGTCCGAACGCCAGCAACAAGCCGTTATGTTGGCGTATTACTACGGCTATTCCCGAGAAGAAATTGCAGCCAAGCTAAACTCGGCGGTGGGCACCGTCAAATCCTGGCTGCATCGTGGCTTACAGAGGCTTGAACAATGCCTAACCCAGTGAGATATACAAAACCGGAGGTTCAAGAGCGGATTGCTCGTGACTATGTCATGGGGATGCTAAGCCCGGCTGCAAGTCGGCGTTGCGAATCGTTGCGCAAGGAGCTGCCCGGCCTCGATCAAAAGATCTTTGCTTGGACGGAGCATCTGCAGCCAATGGCTGATTCTGTGCCAGAGTTGGCCCCTCGACCGCAGGTCTGGGCACGCATTGAAGCGTCACTCAACCCTCAGGTGGTTGCCAGCAAAGCTTCTTTGTGGGGCCGATTATCCTTTGTTCGTGGGCTAGCTATCGCCTCATCGTTGCTTGTTTTTGTGCTTGTAGCGCTGCAGATGAATCAGGTGACGCCGCAGAGTATCGACTACATTGCAGTGTTGGCTGACGAAGAAGGTGAGGCGCGATTTGTTGCGAGCGCATCTGAGGTGACCAAGCAATTAGAGATTCGCCTCTTTGGCGATGCTCTCCCCGGTGACTCCACCTATCAATTGTGGGCGCTGTCCAAAACTGATGGCGAAGCACGATCTTTGGGGTTGGTCGATGTAGTTACGACGTCGCAACGCGTACTCAGTGAGGCAGACTGGCGGCTTATTATTGACGCTCAAGAGTTACTGGTTACTGCAGAAATGGTGGGTGGCTCGGCGATTGGTGAGCCGAGTGAGGACGTTATTTCGAGAGGGTTATGCGTACGCTTAAATACTGGCTAGCTAGCGCCACTGTCGTTCTTTCTTTCTGCTTTGAGGTCATGGCGTCTGATGGGGAGTCAGACAGGCCGGCATTTTTGGCTGAGAGCAAGATTTCATTGGATACGCGTCTTCGCTACGAAAGTGCGCATGACGAAATTCAAACAGATGCAGACGCGCTGACGTTGCGTGGTGCGCTGACTTGGAAGACCGGCCCCCTGGTGCCAGAGACTGGGTGGTCTGGGTTGATACAGATTGAACACACTTCCGTTTTGAGCCCCAAAAACTATACCAGTGGCGCGCAGGATCGAGGTACGGTGTTGATCGCTGACCCTGCTGGAACAGAGGTCAATCAGCTCTACGTTGCTTACGAATCCCCGCGAGGCTTTGCCGCAAAGATCGGTCGGCAGTCTATCTCCTTTGGGGACGAACGTTTTGTTGGGAAGGTTGCGTTTCGCCAGAACCATCAGTCCTTTGACGCTGCTAGTTTGCAATACACGGGCGCCGAAAATTGGCAGTTCAACTACGCCTACGTCAATAACGTTAATCGAATTTTTGGCGATCAGTCTGATAACCGACCGGCAGGTCTGTTGGGCGATCACGAGCAAAATACGCACCTTGCAAACCTGGTTTATGAGGGGTGGTCTGCGGGCTTGATTGAAGGTTACGCCTACCTTGTCGATAACAAGGATTTTGCACGAGCGTCTACAGACACGGTTGGTCTGCGCTTTAATGGCAGTACGCGCCCAAAGCAGGTGAGTTATCTCTATACGCTTGAGTACGCTCGGCAGCACTCGAGTGGCAACAACCCGCGCACTTACCAGACTAACTACTGGCGTTTGATGGGCGGGCTTGCCTATAAGCGACTGTCGTTACAGTTGTCGCAGGAACGATTGGGAAGCGACAACGATTCCGGGTTTATTACCCCCTTTGCGACGTTGCATCGCTATCAAGGTTGGGCAGACAAGTTCGCGGCGTTGACCCCGAATGAAGGCGTTGTAGCCAACACGCTTACGCTGGCTGGTCGTTGGCCCGGGTTTCGTTACCGCGTTCAATATCACGATTTTAATACCAGCCAGGGTTCTGGTGATATCGGTACAGAACTTGGCCTGCATCTACAGTATCGCTTCAAGCAGAAGTACTTTGTTGAAATGAAGTACGCAGACTACCGAGGTCAAGATGGGGCGACGGGTGTGGGTGGGTTAAGCGCAGACACCCGGCGCTTGTTTCTGACTTTGTCGGCGAGCTTTGGTGATCGCGGGTAACAC
>JALZVT010000083.1 GCA_023300545.1 Pseudomonadales bacterium | reverse complement strand
GGCAAGGTTGTACTGGCAAACGATTTGGATGTGTTCGAGTAACTGCGCCACAAAAAAAAGGGTCAGAACGCGAGCTCTGACCCTTTTCCTATTCATGAACCAACTCGTGTTAGTTCACTGTTCGCTCAGGCATTAAAGCGCAATGCGAACACCGCCGTACCAGATACGACCGCGCGGATCGTGGGTGAACGGATCGAAGGCACCGTCAACGTTTACAAACGGTGGGTCTTCGTTGAACAGGTTCTTCGCACCAAAGGTCAATATTGCACCTTCGTCCTGGAAAGCCAAAGCAGGCAACCGATAGTTGAACTGAGCGTCCACTGTCGTGAAGCTGTCAATGGTTGGGTGTTCACCAATGAACGCACCGCGTAACGCGCTCTGTGGCATATCATCGTCGTATCCGTCGATGTAGCGCACTGTAATTAGCGCGTCAAAGCCACGATAGCTCCAACCCACATTGGCATTCAGCTTGAACTCAGGCAGCGAGCGACCCACGCTGTTGGTCGCATTACGACTACCAACACCATCAATTCTCACACCTTCAGGTGTCACCAGATCGTATTCGATGGTCCAGCTACCATTGAAGCCGGTGCGGAACGTACCTAGGTTGTCTGTGTCGAACTGGTAACCAAGGGTCAGGTCGATACCGGAAGTATCAAGTGACTGAGCGTTCACATAAGACGCCTCGGTACGCAGCAGGTTGCCCGCCTCGTTGCGCAGAACCTGATCAGGAAGACCGGGGCCAATGGAGAAGATTTCAGGTAGGCCATCGCCATCGCTATCGAAGGCGCCACAGAGTGGTCCGTTAGCAAGATCTTGGTTTACACCATTAGGACAGCGCGACAGGTTGTCCGCATTAATCAGATCCTGGTGGCCCTGACGCGTGATGATGTCGTCATAGCTGTAGTTGTAGTAATCGATATTCGCTGAGAAGCCCGCAAGCGCGCCTTCCTGAGGAATGTACGACAGGCCAACGTTAAACGTCTTCGCATCTTCCGGCTGCAGCCCTTCATTACCAAACGTAATCGATGGTCGGAAAGCCAAGCCGCCAGTACCAGAAAAATCATCTGTGGAGTTCAACAATGAGGTTTGCTGGCCGATCAATTGCAGCAGCGAACCAACACGGAACGACGTACCGTAAGACGCTCGCAACGACAGCGAATCAGTTGGACGAGCAAGCAACGTTACCTTCGGATCAAAGGTATCAATGTTAATTTCGTCAAAGTCTTCGTAGCGACCAGCAATTGTCAATTCTGCCCAACTGCTCAATGGTACAAACACTTCGGCAAACACAGCCGTTGTGGTGAGTGTCCCGCGAAAGTCTTGAGCACCAAACACAAACTTCAGGTTGTTAGCATTCTGCTGTTGGTCAGGATCTGACGTGATTTCGTCACGGCGATATTGACCACCAACCGCGAGACCAACGGTACCGGCAGGCAGATCAAACAGATCGCCAGCAAAAACCGCATCAAACACTGTCTGTTCATTCTCAGATTGGGTTTGCAGCTCGGCTGCAACGCTTTGCAGCAGCTCAACCGGGTTCTGATACAGCAACGCTGCCTCGGAGACGGTCAGCGTATCGTTAGTCGGATCACCATCGCCATCCACATCAACGCCAGCACTACCTGCCCAAACACTGTTGTCAGCCGTATTCCAACGCGAGCCGGTTATGGGGTCGAATGTCGATGTTTGGAATGGGTTGTAGTAGAAACAATCACCTGTACCACGGTTGCCAGAACCGGCTGTACCGTTGATCGCATCACAGTCAGGCCCGCCAAGACCAACATAGGCCGCGTCAACCTCACTGGTGATGGTGTCAGACCGGGTGTTGGAAGATGCTTTACGTGTGGAGCGAGTCAGTGAGGCATCCAGGGTCCACTGACGCTCACCAAACGTGAAGTCAGCGATAACGCCAGCATTGACTCGGAAGAACTCACGATCGACCGTGGTATCGGTGTTCAGCGGACGGTCTGCAATCGAAGAATCGGCCGTACCGCCCAGCAATCGTTGCAACGCCAGATAAGGAACGGGTTCAATACCGCGTCGTGCAGCATCCAATTCAAGCCCAGGGTGATTGGCTGGAATGGTTGCAAAAGTCACGTCAGGGAACAGTGAGTTGCCACGGGTAAATTCGTTATCAGAAAACGCCGCTTCACCATAAAACTGTACAGTATCGGTGATGTCGTACTTACCGGTGAGATGAACCTTAGTTTGCTCTTCTGCACCCACCAGATTAAAGAAGCTGGAGAAGTCGTAGATGCACAGACCGCCGACATTACCCAGAGTGCCCTGTGGTCCGTCGTCTGCTGCGACCAGATCACAATCAGGATCGGCACCTTCGCCAAAGCTGCTTGAGCCTGCAGGGTTAAAGACGTTCGGGTTTGCTACCGGTGCTCCAAGAGCGACGTAGCGTCCTGGTTGGCCAAAGGTCGAAAGACCGGACTGGCCAAAGCGATCAAAGCGATCACCAATCTGCAGCGCGCCCCGATTCAGATAGGAACCCGAAATCACGACGTTGCCACGCTCATTACCAATACCGGTAATCACCGAAATTGATTGGTCGTCTTGCTTACCCGTTTCATCGTCTGTAGCGAAATTGTAGTCAATTTCCAGACCTTCGAAACTGTCACGGGTAATGAAGTTCACAACACCTGCAATGGCGTCAGAACCGTACAACGCCGAGGCGCCGTCTTTCACGATTTCAACACGCTCAATCGCGATATTGGGAATGATGCCCTGCACGTCAACAAAACCGTTACCGGTGTTGTCAAAATCAGTGGCCACAGTACGCTTGCCATTAATCAGCAACAGGGTTGATCCGCTACCCAGGTTGCGCAGGTTAACGCTCGCCTGGCCGGTTGAGCTATCGCCACCACTAAACGCGTTGGTGGTTCCAATGCTGCCAGAGTTGAACGTTAGAGAGTTGATGATGTCTTTAGTATCAACGGCTCCTAACTCTTCGATATCGGCGCGGCCAACAATAGTCAGCGGTGCGGGTGAATCTTCGGCGGATCGTTTGATATAGGAACCGGTAACCACAATCTCTTCGATTGCTTCGTCGCCCTCTGCTGCACTGGCAGCAAACGGCGTCATGGCCATACCCAATCCCAATAGACCCACCAAGCCTGAACGGCTGGTGTTTAGTCGAGGCATATAACTCTCTCCGTAGTGTTACGAAACTTGCTGCTCTAGGAGCAATATTAGGTTGCACTCGCGCGAACGTCTTGGCGTTCCTTTAGCACCCTGAGAGCAAACTTCGTAACAAGGAGGCGATGACAACCACTACCTGAACGTAACTATTTTTTAACCACTAAACCAGCAAAATCTAACGAATTTCTCCTTAATTTCTACATTTTTCATTCCGCAGCCTAGAAAATGCCAGAAATGAGTGCATTTTTGGCCTGAATGCGGGTGGCTCTGACCTCGCACGCCCCAGAAACACGCCCCAGAAACACGCCCCAAGCTGTCTCTGCTTTCAATACAGAAGGCCCGAAAACGGCAAGCCAGAAACAAAAATGCCGGCATACGCCGGCATTTTTCTCCACTAAGTCAGACTAGGCCCTAAGGAATGGTGTACACAAATCGTGCGTACCAAACTGCGCCTCGTGCATCGTGCACCTTAGTATCGTAGCCAAACTCGTTCGCGTTGCCGTTAACTTCTGGTGGATCTTCGTCGGTGACGTTCAACACACCCAGAGTGACGGACGCTTCATTATCATCGAAGATATCGAAGCGATAGCTGTATTGCAGGTCAAGCACCGTCCAGTCATCAACACTACCTCCGGCAACAAAGTTGTCACCACTGCCACGATCATCTTCGTTGTAGCTGTCAATGTAACGAACAATGGCGCTAGCGAAGTGATTGTTGTGCGCCCAGCTAAAGCTCGTATTCGAACGCAACTCAGGTATTGAGTTAGCTAGCGGGCTGGATTCGTTGCGACGCCCTGCGCCATCAATTGTTGGGCCATCAGCCAAGGCCTGCAATTCAAAGCTGGCGATATAGGTTGTGTTGTTGCTGATGCTGAACAAACCGAAGTCAGTCGGAATATCCCACTTGGCACTGAAGTCCAAGCCATCTGTTTCCGCACTCGCCGCGTTGAATCGGCTTACGAAAATACGGCTAACACTGCCTGTCGTAGGGTCTCGAATGATATTCGGATTTCGAGCTGCCTGGCAGACTGCTGTCGAAAGTGTAGCTAATGTACAACCTGCCGCGGTCAATGCCGCACCTTCAGCATTCAGCACTTCCTGGCCAGATTCTTGAACCAGGCGATCTTCGTACTCAACATTGTAGTAGTCGATCGAGAATTCCAGGTTCTCAGTCGGCGCATAAGTCGCGCCAATATTGAACGTGGTTGCGTCTTCAGGTACCAGGTCTGGATTAGGTGCTGCGGTGTTACCAATGAACACTGCAGGCGTACCCAAGAACGCGTCTTGAGCCTGATTCAACGAGGTTACTTCGTTGCTGGTTTGGAACAAAGTAGGTGCCCGGAAGGCAGTTCCGTAGGTAAAGCGTGCGCTAAACTTATCTGCATAACGATACAACAAGCCGATTTTAGGGTCTGTGGAATCAAAGCCGATGTCGTAATCTTCATAGCGGACAGCTAACTGAGCTTCGAGCCCATGGCCACTGGAAGTCTCTAACAGAGGGACATATAGCTCTGCAAACACAGCATCAATATTTTGTGAGGCACTGACATCAGGACCACCAAACAGGAACGCCAAATCTTCACGCTCAGCGTCTTCTGAACGATCGGTCCGACGAGACTCTTCTCGTCGCTGATAGCCAACGGCTAAACCTACGCCTCCGGCTTTGGTATCAAACAGCGTACCGGACAACACAGCGTCGTAGGTCACCAGATCGACATCAGTTTTTGTAGGGTTAGTTGAGTTGATAAACGCCAAAATTTCTGGCGAGTTGAATCCCTGCTCGCCGGGACCTGCCGTCAAAGACGACCCAAACGGGTTGAAGAATTCACAGCCATTGGCACCAGGAACGCCAGCAGCAACGTCGCAGCCGACCCCGCCAAAACCGGCAAGAGCCTGACCCAGGCGAGATCCAACCTGATCATTACCCGTAGTAGAAGTGCTGTTTTCCGAGAATGTGTAGGCCAGATTGTAGTTCCAGTCTTCACCGATGCTGCCATCAGCGCCGATCACATAGCGAGTGGTCGTGCTATCGGTGGTATTCACCACGCGTTGGCCACCGGGCTCGCCA
>JALZVT010000082.1 GCA_023300545.1 Pseudomonadales bacterium | reverse complement strand
CAGGTGCCCCGCCCGCATGCGCGCGAGCCCCTGCTGCACCAAAATTCGATTGTTACGATCAAGCGGCACGACGTCAGCCACCGTTCCGAGCGCCACCAGATCAAGCCATTGCGCGGGGTTCGGCTCAGCGCGATCAGCAAACCATCCGGCATCAGCCAGCACGCGTCGCACGGCACTCAGCACGTACCAAATAACGCCAACGCCAGCGAGGTTCTTGCTGGGAAACTCACAACCGCGCTGGTTCGGATTGACCACCGCAAGCGCGTCAGGCAGATCAGGCCCCGGCAGGTGATGGTCGGTTACGACCACGTCAATGCCCGCCTCATTCGCGCAACGAACACCTGCGTTACTTGAGATTCCGTTATCTACGGTGACAATCAAATCAGGTTTATCGCGCAGTGCCACCGCCACCAACTCAGGCGTGAGGCCATAACCGAAGTTAAATCGGTTGGGCACAAGGAAATCGACCCGGGCGGCGCCCAGAGCGCCAAGCAATGACACGCCGAGGGTTGATGCCGTTGCCCCATCCGCATCGAAGTCACCCACCAGCAGAACAAATTCCTGTTCTTGAACTGCCTTGGCAATTCGTTGCGCGGCCTTATCAATGCCCAGTAGTTGCGAGGGCTTGTGCAAACCCTGAGTGGCTAACACGAGGTCGTCTGAGCCGGTAACACCTCGCGCTGCATAAACGCGCTGCAACAACGCGGGCTGATCAGACAGCTGCGTGCTTATGTCCCGCCAAACCTGATCTTCAGGTAAGTCGCGCTCAAGTATTTCAAAGCCCTCGCTCAGAGCAACGACTCCACCCGCAGGTGAACAATGTCACCGACAACATCCGGACTTGCTGCAATGGTCGCAAGTGCCCGGTTCAGAGCGCTCTGTGCAACCGCCTGGGTGAGCACCACAATGGGCACCTGAGCATCACGCACCGCCTGTTCGCGCTGAATCAGCGACTCGATGCTAATGCCCTGCTCGCTTAACAAGTGCGAAATCTCAGCCAGAACTCCTGGCTTGTCGAGCACGGGAATGCGCATGTAAAACGCGGCTTCGGTATCTTCCAGCGCCTTGAGCGCAACGCTCTGGCCGGTAACCTCAGACGGGATGGCAGCAGGTACCGTAGGCAACGTCCCCTGGGCCACTCGAATAAGGTCTGCAACCACCGCTGCCGCGGTTGGTCGTCCGCCCGCACCTGGCCCGGAATACACCGACAAACCAACCGCATTGTCTTGCACCATCGCGGCGTTGGTAACACCACCCACACCCGCGAGCAGCCGGTCTTGCGGAACAAGCGCTGCATGTGCGCGGACGTCGACGGCGATGAGGTTGCCAACGGCATCGCGCTCGCCAGCAGCAACGCCGAGGTGCTTGATGCGGTAACCCAACTGGCGCGCGTACTCTATGTCTTCAGCACTGACCATTTCTATGCCAGCAACCGGCACGTCGGCGAAATTTATCGGCACGCCAAACACCAGCCGGGCAATGATCGCTATCTTGTGTGCCGCATCGATACCGCCCACATCAAAGGTCGGATCCGCTTCGGCGTAACCAAGCTCCTGGGCAGTCGCAAGCACTGCATCAAACGCAGCGCCATCTTCGGTCATCGCCGTCAATATGTAGTTACAGGTGCCATTGATAATGCCGGCAACCCAACCAATCTGGTTACCACCCAAGCCACTAACCAGCGCATTGATCAGCGGAATACCACCCGCAACTGCGGCCTCAAATCCGATACCCGCCTTGTTTTGTCGAGCCAGTGCAAACAATTCTTCGCCGTGCAGCGCGAGCAGTGCTTTGTTACCGGTGACCAGCGACTTACCACAAGCCAGTGTGGCCCGCGACAGGTCAAGAGCCAGACCCTCACCACCGATAAGCTCAACAACCACATCCACTTCGCTCGAACCAATGAGTTGCTGCGTATCGGTTGAAAACGTAGCCCCTTGCAGATCAACACCGGGCTTAGGCGTACGCGACGCAACCTGCACCAACCGAATCGGACGCCCCGCTTGGCGCTCGATGGCCGCGGCGTTAACAGCCAACAATTCAACCAGACTCTGGCCAACTGTACCCAGACCACACAGGCCTACTCTGAGTTCTGCAGTGGCGGTCAAGACGTGGGGACACCCAGTGTTTCAGCAAGAATGTCTGCAGGCATGTAGCCAGGCAAGAGTTTACCCGCCGACGTCACAATAGCCGGTGTACCGGTCACCCCAACGTCTTGGCCAAGTTGAAACTGCGCCGCCACCGGATTAACACAGGTCTTGGGCGCGATCGCTTTGCCTGCTTTTGCTTTGGTTAACGCAGAACCCCGATCATCTGCGCACCAGGCCGAGACAATCGTGTTGTAAGACGCAGAACCAATCCCCGCTCGTGGATAGGCCAAATAACGCACCTCAATACCCAGTTCATTCAACCGCGGCACTTCAGCGTGTAGCTTGCGGCAATAACCACAATCAACGTCAGTAAACACGCTAACCACCGCTTTGGTTTCACCCACGGGCTTGAAAACCCACGCGTCGTTGACAGCAACCTCTGCCATTAAGGTCGCTCGATTGGTCTCGCGTTTGACTTCAGCAAGGTTCACCAGCTCGGTGTCACCGATCGAGTATAGGTCTCCAGCAAACATGTATTTGCCATCTGCAGTGCCATACAGCGTAGTACCGCCATCAAGTTCCAGCGCGTAAATACCGGGCGCCTCTGACGGCGACACTGAATTGATTGGGATATCGGGTCGAACCCGGCGCAAGCGCTCAAGCAGAATCGTACCGTCCTCCTTTGCAGCCACAGTAGACGCAGCCGCGGGCGCCGCGGTTACCTGGTCAGCCTGGGTATTTAAAAGTCCCGCTGCGGCAGCCGCAACAAGCCCTGCAACAAATGCACCTAGCAGTGTAATTTTGGTCGACGTCACGCGTCTGTGCTCCTTTAATCTATCGTTCATTCTAACCGGAATAGACCCGGATATAACCTAACCGTTCCCCGCACTGGAACCGCCAACCTCCACTCAACATCTTCTCAACCCCTCTCAACCTCTGGGATGATGGGTCTTATGCATAGATTTTAGTCGAGCCTTGGCTACATGGGTGTAGATCTGCGTCGTGGATAGGTCAGCGTGCCCCAACATCATCTGCACCGCGCGCAAATCGGCACCGTGGTTTAACAGATGGGTGGCAAACGCATGTCGCAGCGTGTGCGGCGAGACACTGGTTGATATACCCGCGATGGCGGCATAACGCTTGATGGCGTGCCAAAAGGTCTGGCGGGTCATCGCGCGCTTGCGATTGCTGGGAAACAACGCCGAACTTAGCGCATCGGGATCAAGCGAAGGCAACGCCTCGCGCTCGTATCGATCGAGCCAATCCAGCGCGACCCCCCCCACCGGGACCAACCGCTCTTTACCGCCTTTGCCAACGACTCGAACCGCTCCCTGGCGCTTATTCAGCGCGCCGCTGGTGAGGGTCACAAGCTCAGTGATGCGCAAACCTGTTGCGTACAACAGCTCAAGCATAGCCCGGTCACGCAACCCCATGGGTTTGCTGATATCCGGCGCGGACAGCAGTCGCTCGACATCCTGCTCGGTGATTGTTTTTGGCAAACCCCGTGCGAGTTTGGGCTGGGTCAGCGCCGCACTAGGATCCAGCGCAATCCGCCCTTTGGCTAGCGAGTGCCGATAAAAGCCGCGAATGCACGACAACGCTCTGGCTGCTGAGCGCGTGGCATAGCCGCCCTCGAAACGCTCGCCAAGATAGGCAAACAACCGACCAGGGTCGGCGTCCAGCAGTGCCGTGGGCGCCAGAAACGTCGCCAACGCCGTAAGATCACGGCGATACGCGGCCAGCGTGTTGTCACTAAGCCCTTTTGCCAACCAAACCTCGTCCAGGTAGTCGTCAATGCTTGGATTGGCGGGCTCGGACAATGTTGCGCCGGGCCGGCCTGAAGCTGAAGGTGTCTTTGTCATCGCTACAGGGTAACCAAATCGGTGTCGCCGGAAAGATGGCGCACGCTACGGCGCCTGAGTGCGGAGCGCCACATTTGTGCAAGCCAGCTGACCGGTTGTGACAGGCCTCTCGCCCGTTCGGTCCAATAGTGCCGGAATCTGACACAAAGCGGCGGTTTTAGTGCGCCATTTTTCTTGCCGCCGCATCGCACCGCCTCGTCATTAAATCTCCGTAACCCACTGAAATATATAGAATTCAATTCGGCGCGCAAGAAGTTGGCACGACGCATGCATTAACTCAGACAGGTTTAACGGAAGTATCAGCTGTCCCCGCTGTTCGTTGAAACCTGACCGGAAGTCGTCTCTCTCCACGACAACCGGTACGCGCCAGCTTGTCGGGTGGGTTCTCCCCTCCCCCTTGGTCCCCAACCCCTCGGCAAGCTGGTATTTTTTTCTTCCCCTCCAGACTCCCCAAAAAAAACGCCCAACCCCTTGCGGGATCAGACGCTCTTTTTGGCTTGTCGAGGTCTCGATTTACTCGAGACTCAAACGCTGCCGGAGTTAGACTTTTTCCTTGATGCGTGCAGCCCGACCGGACAGCTCGCGAAGGTAGTAGAGCTTGGCTTGACGAACAGAACCACGACGCTTTACGGCAATGTCTGCCACCTGGCGGCTGTGGGTTTGGAACGTACGCTCTACACCAACACCGTGGGAAATCTTCCGCACAGTGAACGCTGAGTTAAGACCACGGTTGCGCTTACCAATCACCACGCCTTCAAAGGCCTGCAATCGCTCGCGAGTGCCTTCTACAACGCGCACCTGAACCACCAGCGTATCGCCTGGGGCAAATTCTGGAGTGTCTTCACGAAGCTGCTCGTTTTCGAGCTGCTGGATAATTTTGTTGCTGTTCATCGGGTTTGCCGCTGAAAATCGAGGCGCGAATTGTACATGGGATTAGGTAATTGGCAAAGAACTTACTCTGTAAGCAGCTCGCGCAACAGCTCGCGGTCCAAATCGGTCAGCAAACCGGTGAGCAGCAGCTCTGGACGCCGCTCAAATGTCCGCTGCAGCGCCATCTTACGGCGGTATCGAGCGATTGCCGCGTGATCACCGCTAAGCAGCACAGCCGGCACTCCGCGCCCATCAGCGGTGACTTCGGGGCGGGTGTAATGCGGCCCCTCTAGCAACCCGTTGGCAAAGCTGTCAGCCGCCGCAGACTCATCGTTACCCAGCGTGCCTGGCAACCAACGTGACACCGCATCCAGCGTCACCTGAACCGCCAGTTCGCCACCCGTCAGCACAAAGTCACCCAGACTGATCTCAAGGTCTGCCTGGACCACAAATCGCTCATCAAGACCTTCATAACGGCCGCAGACAAAGATCAAGGCGGGCTCACGCGCCAACTGTTGCACGAGCGCCTGGGTTAACACCTGACCCTGTGGCGAGGGCACAATCACCAGCGGTTTGGCTCTCGGCATCACCGCCACGGCCTGCGCTGTGGCGGCCGCAAGCGCGGCCGTAAGCGGCTGCGGCTGCATGACCATTCCGGGCCCACCCCCATAGGGTTTATCGTCAACCTGACCGTGTTTGCGGTCAGTAAATTCGCGCGGGTTGAAATACTCGCAGTGCAAACCATCAGCAAAAGCCCGCCGACTGACACCGTGCTGGGCCGCGTCTATAAAAAGTTCTGGAAACAGCGTGATAACACCCACCCAGTTTTTCTGGGCTGAGATCTCTGGGGCAGGCGCCTCTGGCTGCGGGTCACTCATTCCAGGCAGGATCCCAGTCCACGGTAAGCCGATCGGGCGTAACAGCCACAACGTAGGCTTTGACGAAGGGAATCAACAGCTCACTCAGACCTGGCTCTGGACGACGGACACGCAGCACATCATGCACCCCCGTTTCCAACAAACCAGCAACCGTACCGAGCAGCTCCTCGTTGAGGCTTACCACCTGTGCACCAATAAGGTCTCGCCAGTAATGCTCCTGCTCGTCGAGTTCGGGCAATTGGGAGCGCGGCACGCCCACTTCCATACCGCGAAGCCCCGCCACATCTTCCCGCTCTGGGTAGCCGGTAACACTGACCAAAAAATGATCTTGATGAGTACGCAGGTTAGTGAATTCGAAGGTCTGCCAGCTTGGATCACTGGAGTTCGTCCGGCGATTAGCCTGCCGGCCTGCCGGCCGCCGTCGACACAGCCAAGGGCGATACTCGAGCAGGTTATCGATCGGACTGGTGTAGGAATGCAGATGTAACTCGCCGCGCACACCGTGCGGAGCGCCCAGTCGGCCAACGACAATCACTTCATCAGGATCGGTTGCCATCTGAGGAGGTTAACAGCGAGTCAATGGGGAGAGATTGGGGAGGAACAGACCTCCCCGAAGGCGATTACTCAGCCGCTACAGCTTCAGCTGCAGGGGCCTGGGCCTTAGCGATCGCACGAGCTCTGGTAATCAGCTTCTTCACTTTATCTGTTGGCTGAGCGCCTACGCCCACCCAGTGGTCGACGCGCTCTAGGTTCAGACGCAAACCTTCAGCTGCGCCTTTGGCGACAGGATTAAAGAAGCCGAGGCGTTCGATAAAACGACCGTCACGCTTCGCCGCGCGATCTGCAACGGTGATGTGGTAGAACGGGTTCTTCTTGGCGCCTGAACGGGCTAAGCGGATGATTACCATGTATTTAGTGGCTCTTGTGTAGGCCCTATGCACTTATCCACGTAATTAATGGACAGCAGCGGCCGGATTAGCGAGCGCGACATTGTATAGCAAAGAGGCACCCGCGCAAGCCGCAAAATGGTTGTACGGGTTTACCGTTACGGCTTAGCGGCGGCGACCCGGAAACCCTCCGCCCTGGCCCATTTGCCCCTGAATGCCGCGCATCATATTCGCCATACCACCCTTCGTTTTCATTTTCAGCATCATTTTCTGCATTTGCTTGTGCTGCTTTAGCAGTTTGTTGATGTCGGGCACCTGGGTGCCGCTACCTGCAGCAATACGGCGCTTACGCGAACCATTAAGAAGGTCTGGATAACGCCGCTCCCGAACCGTCATCGACGAGATGATGGCCTCCATCTTTTTGAACATGCCATCGTCCAGCTGGTCGCGCGCTGCGGCCGGAATGTTGTTCATGCCGGGCATCTTGTCGAGCATGCTCGTGATGCCGCCCATGTTGGCCATCTGCTGCAACTGATCGCGAAAATCTTCTAGGTCAAATTTCTTACCTTTGGCAATTTTACTGGCGAGCTTCTGCGCCTTCTTCTTATCAACCTTGCGTTCAGCTTCTTCAATAAGCGAAAGCACGTCGCCCATGCCGAGGATTCGCGAGGCCACTCGATCGGGATGAAACGGCTCGAGCGCATCTGTCTTTTCGCCAATCCCCAAAAACTTGATGGGCTTATTGGTGATGGCTTTGACCGACAGCGCCGCACCACCACGCGCATCACCATCCGCTTTAGCTAGGATAACGCCGGTCAACATCAGTGCGTCGTTAAATGCCTTAGCGGTGTTGGCGGCGTCCTGCCCTGTCATCGCATCAACTACAAACAGGGTTTCCGCAGGCATCAGCTGGGCCTGCAAAGCCTTAATCTCATGCATCATCGCGTCGTCGACAGCGGTGCGGCCCGCGGTATCGACAATCAGAACGTCGTCAAACTGATTGCTTGCGTCTTTAACCGCCCGCTCGGCAATCTTGAGTGGCTTTTCCATCGCCGTACTGGAGATAAATCGGGCACCGACCTCTCCCGCCAGCGTTTGCAGTTGCTCGATCGCGGCAGGACGATAAACGTCAGCACTGACCACCGCGACTTTCTTTTTCTCAATATCGCGCAGGTATTTCGCGAGCTTGGCGACCGTTGTGGTCTTACCCGCGCCCTGCAGGCCAGCCATGAGGATAACCACTGGAGGCTTTGCCGCCAGATTCAGTGGCTCATGGGTGCCCATCAACGCCACCAGCTCGGCGTGAACAATCTTGACAAACTGCTCGCCCGGATTCAGCGCGGTGCTAACAGAAGTGCCAATGCTGACCGTTTTAACCCGCTCGACAAAGTCCTTTACTACCGACAGAGCAACGTCAGCCTCGAGCAGAGCCATGCGAACCTCACGCAGGGTGCCGGCAATATTGTCTTCGCTGAGCTTGGCTTTACCCTGGATGCCCCGCAGGGTGTGGGTCAATCGGTCACTGAGGTTTTCAAACATGGCAAAATGCAGATGGTTATAAACGGTGGCGAGTATAACCGAGGAATCTGTGCCAAACTCCCGTAAATAGAGACCTTGCACCCGCTTTTCGTTCGTCTACCCCTTTTAACCCACTAACCAGAGCACCTCTCAGACAACCATGAATCCGGCCTACCCTGGCATCGCAGCGGCATTGTTCTACATCATGGGATCGTTTATGCACGTGCGCGACTACCGCGCCCGGCGCTCACAAGACGCCCAACGTCTGCTCTGGATAGCACTACCCGCCCTGTTTTTACACGGTGTTACGACCTGGTTGCTCGTTCGCGCACCCGAAGGCTTTAACCTCGGCCTGTACAGCGCAGCCTGCCTAACCACCTTTATTTTGGCCGCCTTAACTTTACTGGCATCAACGCGTCAGCCCCTGCACAACCTGTTTCTGTTTGTCTTTCCGTTGTGCGCCGTCAGTGTGCTTGGTGGTATCAGCCTATCCACTTCATTCGAACCTATCACTGACCTGTCGGGTGTACTGCTTGTGCATATCTCGCTGTCGGTTCTGGCGTACACCGTGCTGCTGCTTGCGGCGTGCCAATCGCTAGTCATGCGCCTGCAAGAAAATGCGCTGCGCGACAAGAGTGACATCACTGTACTGCGTCTGTTGCCGCCACTACAAACCATGGAAACCATGCTGTTCCAATGGCTGTTAGTTGGTGTTCTCCTGCTCACAGTAGCCATAGCGAGTGGTTTTGCCTTTCTCGACAATATGTTTGGCCAACCCATTCACCATACTGTTTTGTCCATCGCCTCCTGGCTCGCCTTTACCATCCTATTGATTGGCCGGGCCCGATTTGGCTGGCGTGGCGCGACGGCCACCCGCTGGACACTGGCCGGTTTTGCCTTGCTACTGCTAGGCTATCTAGGTTCCAAATTTGTCGTAGAGGTTGTACTGCAACAATGAGTCCTGCGAGTCCTGTGAGCCCTGCCGAAGTGCCCATCTCCTTAATGCTACTTGGCATGTTCATCATGCTGCTGCTCTCTGCCTACTTCTCGAGTTCCGAAACCGCCATGATGGCAGTTAATCGGTACCGCTTACGGCACATGGTCAACGAACGCCACCCCGGTGCCCGACGTACAAACAGTCTGCTACGGCGCCCCGATCGCCTGCTCAGCGTTATTCTGATCGGCAACAACCTCGTCAACTTTTCCGCCGCAACCCTTGCAACGGTTATTGGCCTGCGGTTGCTTGGCGACGTTGGTGTCGCCGTAGCCCCAGTTGTTTTAACGCTGATTTTCCTGATTTTTGCTGAGGTCGCGCCGAAAACTATCGCCGCTCAACATCCAGAGCGCATCGCCTTTCCATCAAGCGTCATTCTGAAACCCCTACTGAGCGTGCTCTACCCTGTGGTGTGGTTCGTCAACACCATCGCCAATCTGCTAGTGAAACCCTTTGCCCCCGAACCGGGCACACCCCATGCCGACCACCTAACCCAAGACGAAATGCGGACGCTGGTGAACGAAAACGTAGCCCTGCCAACCCGTGGTCAAAGCATGCTGTTAAACGTGCTCGATCTTGAAAAGGTGACCGTCAACGACATCATGATTCCACGCGGTGATGTGGTTGGCATTGACCTCGACAACCCCATCGAAGAGATCCTCTCGCTAATGGCGAGCAGCGAACACACTCGCCTGCCGGTCTACCGAGATAACATCAACAACATCGTCGGCATCATGCATCTGCGGCGCGCCGTACGGTTGTTGAAAGTCAAGGAAGCCGTGACCGTTGATGACGTGTTGGCGCAAACCCGCGACCCCTATTTTGTACCGGAGGCAACACCGCTAAACACTCAGCTAGTGAACTTCCAAAAAGAGAAACGTCGCATTGCCCTTGTTGTAGACGAGTACGGCGAAGTGCACGGCATTGTCACGCTCGAAGATATTCTCGAAGAGATTGTTGGCGAGTTCACCACCGACTTTGCAGGCAACATCGACGAAATAACCTCACTCACCGACGGCAGCTATCGCATTGATGGCATGGCCGTATTACGAGACATCAACCGAGCGCTGAGTTGGCAGTTGCCGACAGAAGGCCCACGCACGCTGAATGGCCTTATCACCGAACACCTTGGCGTCATCCCCGAAGCAAACGTCTGCCTGCTTATCGACAACTATCGAATAGAGACACTGGCGATCAGCGAGAACCGGATTGAAGATGTTCGAGTGGAACAGATGGCTGTCGAACGCAAGGACGATGACGACGATGACGAGGGTCAGAATTCATTTTGACCCTCTCTTTAAGTTAAGTCGGCTCCGCTTCTTTATAAGTCGGCTCCGCTTCTTTATAAGTCGGCTCCGCCTCCGCTAGCTGCGCTTGGCCCAGCGCCGGTTCAGTGCTGACACCATCGCTAGCAGCGACGAGGTCACCGTGTTGCGGCTGATACCTGCGCCGTAGCAACGACCATCCGGCTCATCATCAATGGCAAGCAAACAGATCGCTTCAGCGTCTTTGCCGCGTGACATGGCGTGCTCGTGATAATCGATCACCCGCAGGGTTTCATTCAGCGTATTGAGCATGGCATTGGCAAACGCAGCGATCGGCCCAGAGCCTTCTCCGGTCACGGTGAGCTTCTGTTCTGAAACCATCACATCTGCGGTACAAATCTGCGTGTCGCCCTCGCCGCTGGTGAGCGCGTAGTCGAGCAGCTTGTAAGGCCCATCTTCAACAACATACTGGGCCTCAAGTTCAGACAGTATTTCGCTCGGCTGCACCTCTCTATCGAGCTTCTCGGTGGCGTCTTGCACCAACCCGGAAAACTCCACCAGCATATCGCGCGGCAAATTGATGCCGTAGTGCTCTTCAAGGATGAAGCCAACACCGCCCTTTCCCGATTGACTATTAACCCGGATGGCCTCTTTGTAAGAGGAGCCAATATCAGCAGGGTCTATAGGCAGGTACGGCACCTCCCATAGGTCCTCACCAACCTGCCCCATGCCTTTGCGAATGGCATCTTGGTGCGAACCTGAGAACGCCGTAAATACCAGCTCGCCAGAATACGGATGACGCTCGTGCACAGGCAGTTTATTGAGGCGCGTTACCACACTCTTGATGCGCTTCATTTCCGAAAAATTGAGCTCCGGGTCAACCCCCTGAGAAAACAGGTTCATACCGACGGTAACCAAATCGCAGTTACCTGTGCGCTCACCATTCCCAAACAGAGTGCCCTCAACGCGCTGGGCGCCAGCAAGAACACCGAGCTCGGTGGCTGCAATACCCGTGCCGCGATCATTGTGAGTATGCAAACTCAGTACAATGCGTTCGCGCCCAGGGAAGTTCTTCAGAAACCACTCCACCTGATCGGCATAGATGTTTGGCGTCGACATCTCAACCGTTGCGGGCAGGTTGATAATAATTGGCGCGTCGGCCGTTGCCCCCCACTCGTCAGCAACGGCAGCACAGACTTCCACCGCAAAATCGAGCTCAGTACCCGTAAAACTTTCGGGCGAATATTCAAGAGTCAAGTTGCCTTCAAAACTGGCCATAGCGGCCTTGACCATTCGCGTACCTTCGACCGCCAGTGCCTTGATACCCGCACGGTCCATATCAAACACCACGCGCCGCTGCAGCGTTGAAGTGGAATTATAGAGATGGAAAATGGCGTTCTTGGCACCCTGCAACGATTCGGCAGACCGCTCGATCAGTTCTTTGCGCGACTGACACAACACCTGAATAGCGACATCGTCAGGCACCCGTCCTTGATCGATAATTTGCCGTACAAAATCGAAGTCAGGCTGGGAAGCCGCCGGAAAACCAACTTCGATTTCCATGAAGCCCATTTCGAGTAGCAGATCAAAAAATTCAAGCTTTTCGGTCACGTTCATCGGGTCAACCAGAGCTTGGTTGCCATCCCGTAGATCGACGCTGCACCAGCGTGGAGCCTTGGTAATCGTCTTACCGGGCCATTCACGATTGGGCAGATCGATCTGCTTGAACGCCGTGTATTTACTGAAGGGCATGGTAGCGGGTGCGTTGCCGCCGGTGGTTGGCGCGCCGATGGCAACGCTCGTACTTTTTTGATCTTTAGTCATGAGATTCAACTCGAGAGCTGTATTGATTTGAATTGTCACCGACGCGAACAGCTACCCTGCTTGCTTTATTCAAGAAGAGTACCCACCTGTGGTGAGGGTATTTGGGGATGAATGGGCGAGGCCCTGTCGTGTTAGTTTGCCGGACGCACCGGCAGCAGCAAAACCAGCCCTTTTAGGGGACAGAGAGATACTGTGAGGAGAACGCGTGCAGAGGTAAGTGCTGCGCGAAATTG
This sequence comes from Pseudomonadales bacterium, assembly GCA_023300545.1. Taxonomy (GTDB): domain Bacteria; phylum Pseudomonadota; class Gammaproteobacteria; order Pseudomonadales; family Azotimanducaceae; genus JALZVT01. The sequence goes on along the minus strand of JALZVT010000082.1, from coordinate 33,319 downwards.
GCGATGTACTTGAAAAGACATGTCCAAGACTATAGGCCAGCAATTGACGATTTGCCAATACCTTATCGCCCCTTAACAGCACCGCCCTACCCAAGATGTGGCGTAATCGCGTTTGCGCAGCGCGAGGCCTTAGCACGCGCTTCATCAATAGACTCAGCCAGCGCAAGTGCAACCCCCATCCGGCGTTCACCCTCGACCTGCGGCTTACCAAACAATCGAACCTGGGTGTCCACCTCCGCAAGCGCAGCATCGACCCCCGAGAAATGCACATCACTGGAATGGCCGTGCACCAGCACCACCGCCGAAGCGGCAGGTCCAAAGTCTCGGATCACCGGTATCGGCAAGCCAAGAATCGCTCGTGCGTGCAGCGCAAACTCGCTCAGGTCTTGGCTGACCAGCGTAACCAGGCCGGTGTCGTGAGGGCGCGGACTAACTTCGCTGAAGTACACCGCATCCCCTTTGACAAAGAACTCCACACCAAACAGCCCATACCCGCCAAGCGCCTGGGTAACCTCCTGCGCAATGCGTTGGCACTCGACAAGCGCCGCATCAGCCATCGGTTGCGGCTGCCACGACTCCTGATAATCACCACCTTCTTGCCGGTGGCCAATCGGCGCGCAGAAACTGACGCCATTACAATGTCGAACCGTGAGCAGCGTGATCTCGTAATCAAAGTCGACAAAGCCCTCAACAATGACTCTTCCTGCATCACCACGGGCGCCGGCCTGAGCGTATTCCCAACTGGGAACCACATCGGCAGCACTTTTCACCGTGGACTGGCCTTTACCCGAAGAGCTCATGATCGGCTTGATCACACAGGGCATGCCTATCTCTGCCACCGCGGCCTCGTAGTCAGCTTGACTGGCAGCAAATCGATAAGGCGAGGTTGCAACGCCAAGCTCTTCAGCCGCCAGCCGTCGAATACCCTCACGATTCATAGTGAGCTGGGTCGCTCGGGCAGTTGGCACTACGGCCTGCCCGGACGCTTCCAGCTCGACAAGGGTAGCGGTCGCAATCGCTTCAATTTCGGGGACCACCAGGGCTGGCTTCTCAAGCTCGATAACACGACGCAGCTCCGCGCCGTCGAGCATGTTCACAACATGTGAGCGATGCGCCACCTGCATAGCCGGCGCATTCGCATAGCGATCAACGGCAATCACCTCAACCCCCAGCCGCTGTAACTCGATCGCCACCTCTTTGCCGAGCTCGCCTGAGCCCAGCAACATCACGCGGGTCGCGTGCGCCGCCCCAGGGCTTCCAATGGAGGTGTTGCCTGGACGAATGAGCGCACTCATGGCCGGTCAGGCTCTTCTTGAGGAGTCAGCTTTGCGGCAAAGCGCTGACCATTCGCCACATAGCTCTTGGCACCCAGCGAGATGTTTGCGGCTTCTTCCGGCGTAAAGGTCCGCACTACCTTGGCTGGAGACCCCAAAATCATGGAGTAGTCTGGAAATTCCTTGTTTTCGGTAACCAGCGAGTGGGCACCGACAAGGCAGCCCTTGCCGATCTTGGCGCCATTGAGAACGGTGCTGCCAATGCCAATCAGGCTGCCATCACCAATCGTGCAACCGTGCAGCATCACCATATGCCCAATGGTCACGTTATCGCCAATGGTGAGGGGTATACCCGGGTCGGTATGCAGCACCGAACCGTCCTGCACGTTGCTGTTCTCCCCCACGGTGATCAGGTCGTTATCACCCCGCAGCACCGCGTTGAACCAGATACTCGCATTATTTTTGAGCAATACACTGCCCATTACATCCGCACTATCGGCAACAAAATAGTCACCTTCGGCTATCACCCGGCGGTCGCCCAATTGGTAAATCATGTGTCTTTTTTCCAGCATTTGTCCTTTCTCTGATTCTAACCTCAAACATGTTGCCAAGTTCAGCCAACAAGCTGTTTACAGCCCGCTCATACAGACCGCCGGGCCGCTAGCGCATAGTTCGCCCTTACTTGAGGAGTCGATGTATGTCCCTACCAGAGTTTGAAGTCCTGGTTGATATGGCCCGAAACGATCCAACCGGATTGGAAGATCTGCGGAGCGCACTGGTTACCGGCGTAATCGACAGCGCGCGTACCAAACAACAGCGGCAACGGCTTGCCGGGTTGCAGTTTCGCATCGATCTTGAGCGCCGGAAGTCGAGTTCACCCATGGGAGCCACCATTCGCATCTCCGAAATGATGTGTCGATCGCTTGCTGACCTGCATTTGTCCATTGTCGCCCCAGAAGAACTGGACAGCGACGGTGAGGAAATAGAGCTGAAGGACGTCGGCGCCACCATCGTCCCCTTCCCAAAGCCCCTCAACCTGCACAAACGCGGTGCTCAAGCTGCACCTGACCTCGAACCTGCAAACGACGAATAAATGACAGACCCCAGCTATACTGACCAATGATTGAGTCAGACGACGTTATTAATGAAGTTTTGCAGTGAGTGCGGCGGCCAGATCATTCTGGCCGTGCCCGCAGACGATACCCGCGAGCGCTTTGTGTGTTCGCAGTGCGCCACCATCCACTACGTAAACCCCAAGGTCGTCGCAGGTTGCCTACCGCTGTGGCAAGACCGGGTGTTGTTGTGCAAACGCGCGATCGAACCACGTAAAGGCTTTTGGACGCTACCAGCAGGCTACCTTGAAAACGGCGAAACGATGGAAGCTGGTGCCCACCGTGAAACCTGGGAAGAAGCCGCAGCCAAGGTCGAAAACTCCAATCTCTACACTGTCTTTAGCCTGCCACACATCTCGCAGGTCTATATCTTCTACAAGGCTGATGTTGTCGATGGTGTTTTTGGCGTCGGCACCGAAAGTCTCGACTCAGGGCTATTTGCCGAGCACGAGATTCCTTGGGACGAGCTCGCTTTTCCCGTGGTCACCGATACGCTAAAGCACTACTTTAAAGATCGTAAAAACGACACTTACCCCGTAAGGGAAGGCGTTATTAGCTTTAAGCGACGACTCAAAAAACGCGACTAACCTGGCGCTAACGGTATGACTAGTGCCACTTCGTTACCCTCACCAGCAGAATTCTCAGGATCAGGTCCAATCGAAAGCTCGGCACCAAGAGTTTGAGCCCGCTTGTGCATATTGCGTAGCCCTCTGCCAGATGTCGCTCGCTGCTCCGGCACAAAACCGCAACCGTTATCCGTTAGCCTGATGCGTACCCCGCCCGAGGGTCCCAGGTCAGTGGCTATTCGCAGCCAGGTGGCATTGGCGTGTTTCAGAACGTTAGTGACGCTCTCTTGCAAAATACGCAACACGTGCAACAGCTCGCTCTGACTGAGATGTGCCGTGTCAGGCAAATCGGCCATTTGCCATTCAAATTTAAGACCGGCGCGCTCAACCGGTCGTACCAGCCGATGCCGAAACGAGGCTAACAACATCGGCAAGCTGCCATCAGGTACTGACAGCGAATCGATAATAAGTCGCAGGTCATCCAACGCCTGGCGTAACGCAGGTTCTACCGGTGCAAGTTGCGGGTCATCAGAAACCAACGACAATGCTTGCACCAGTTGACCGCCAATGCCGTCGTGCATGTCTTGCATGATGCGCTCTCGCTCGTCGAGGACAAGTCGTTGCTTCTCGATCTCACGCGCCTTCTCGTGCGCCAGATCAAGTCGTTCTTTTTGCTCCGCAATGCGCTCCTCCAGCACCACGTTTGCCTGTTCAGCCGTACCCAGTGCGCTGGCAAAGCGTCGCACTAGAATGAGCGTAAAAACAATCAACGCAAAGCCCGCTGAATACTGCAGATACTGCACGTAACCGGCGATCGCGTAGGGATCGATCGTACCTTTGTAATCGTAAAAGCCAATCGCTGAAATAAACCAGCAGACCACCAACAAGGCTAGCGTATCACCCGGATCACTGGCAGATCCCCCGCGAAATGCCGCTAGCGCGAGCTGCAAACAGCACAACGCAGCAACGATCACGACCCACGGGGTCCAAAAAACCGTATCCAGCTCCCGAGTTAACAACCCCGATTGTGCAAGCAACAGCAACAAACTGGTCCAGAGCAATCCGCTAATCCAAACGGCGGGATCAAATACGCTACGAGGCATGCCCAGGTAACTTTTTATGAACAGGTAGCCAAAAAATGCAAAACCACCCAACGCAAGCGCTCGAAGCGCCACCCAATAATAGGGGTTGGTAATCCAGGGATCGGCTGCAAGACCCGTCGCTTCACGCAAGGTCCAGGCAAACAACATGAGCCCCCACCAGACATATTCGCGATCAGCCGGGCGCAGTCTGAACAGCACAAGCATGAACACGCCGATCGAAAACATGATGACCAGAATCCACTGCGGCAGACCGACACGCATAAAGTTTTGGTGATCGACAAAAGAGCGCATCTCGCTCTGGGGTCCAAAGTAGTTGGCGTACACCCAACCTGTGCTATTAGAGCGCCGCAAATGCACGTAGATCGTGTCGGTCGGTTGAAATTGTCCAGGCAACAGGCTCACCACGATAGGCCATCGAAACACCGACAGTGGAGCGGTTCGGCTGCCGATTTCGGCAACCAGCTCGTCGTTGCGAAAAACAGCCACGGCACCAAAGGGTGCGCCGACCGACAGCAGCCAAGGCTCATCCGCGTTTGTCTGGGTAAATTCTGCTGCACCACCTGGCAGATCTGCCACCTCAATTCGATACCAGATACTGTTTTCGCGCCCGACACTGCGGATGCGAAACGGCAACGGTTTTTGCTGCCAACCCAACTCACCGAGATCGAGGTTCGAAGGCGGCGTCAGTTGATCGTGCAGCGCCACCTCAACGCTAGCGATACGCCGTTCTGCTGGCGGTGGCGAGAGCAGATCAAGCAGCGGAAACAGCTGCAAAAAAATGAGCGGCGAAAACAACGCCACGCCATATGTTAAAAGGCGTATTACGCCCACCCGACTATCCGAGCTGCACTCGAGCGTTGCGGAACATTCGCAGCCAGGGTCCATCTTCCGTCCAGGCCGGGTCACACCAGGCATTCTGTGATGCGCGAAAGACGCGCTCGGGGTGTGGCATCATAATCAACACCCGACCCTCAGCAGCCGTCAGACCCGCAATGCCATCCGGCGAACCGTTCGGATTCGCGGGGTAGGTTTGCGTCACCTGATGGTGATTGTCGACATAGCGCAAAACCGTATCTTGCGGGGTGCCAGCTGTAACCTCTGCAAAGCCTTCGCCGTGCGCCACCGCTACAGGCAATACGCTACCGCTCATATCGCTTAGCCAGGGCGAGTTGCTCGATTCGATTCTCACCAGCGACGTGCGGCCCTCAAACTGTTGCGAGGCATTTGTCACAAAGCGCGGCCAGTTCGCCGCGCCAGGCACAAGGGTTTTCAACTGAGCAAACATCTGGCAGCCGTTGCAAACGCCCAAAGCAAGGGTGTCGCGAACAAAGAAGCGCTCAAACGCCATACGCAACGGGTCATCAAACAAAATCGATTTGGCCCAGCCGCCGCCCCCACCCAGAACATCGCCATAAGAGAAACCACCGCAGGCAACCAGCGCGCCGTAGTCATCAAGCGCTTGCGGGTTAGCCAGCAGGTCGCTCATATGCACGTCAACTGGCGCAAAACCGGCTCGCTCAAAAGCCGCCGCCATTTCGACCTGACCATTCACGCCTTGCTCGCGCAAAACCGCTATGCGTGGCCGCGCAACATTAACAAACGGCGCCGTAATGTCTGAATCAACGGCGAACGTCAGCACCGCATTGAGGCCCGGATCGGCAGCCTTAATGCCAGCAAATTCCATATCCGCGCAAGCAGGGTTATCGCGCAATCGCTGCATGTTATAGCTGGTTTTTGCCCATTCGGTTTGCAGTGCCTTACGGTCAGAGTCGAGCAACAGATTGTCTCCGGCCTGCACCCGCACCACCTCAGACGGGTGTGGTTTGCCGATAGACCGAGCTGTCACCCCGCGAGCTGCAAAGTCGGTACAGACCGCATCGACATCGGCCGCCCGAACCTGCACCACAGCACCCAGCTCTTCGTTAAACAACTCAGCCTGGGCGTTAGCTGCCGTGTTCGCCGCAAGCTGAAGATCAAAACCGCAACGCCCGGCAAACGCCATCTCGAGAACCGTAACCAACAATCCCCCATCGCTACGATCATGGTAAGCCAGTAAACGACCCGCATCGTTCTGAGCCAACACGCCATTGAAGAAACCGACCAGCCAGTCCGGATCATCAATATCGGGCGTCTGGCAACCCAGCTGATTCGACACCTGAGCCAGTGCGCTACCACCCAAGCGCTGCTGACCATTTTCTAACAACAGCAACACCGTGTCAGGAAGGTCAACCCGCAACTGCGGTGTGAGCGTCTGGCGTATATCTGCCACCGGTGCAAAGGCCGTCACGTTTAGCGTCATTGGCGAGGTGACGCTACGCGCCTGGTTGGCGTCACGATCTTGCCACGCTGAGTGCATTGATAGACTGTCTTTGCCAACGGGAATCGCAATACCGAGTGCCGGACACAACTCCATGCCAACGGCCCGCACGGCTTCAAACAGAGCCTGATCTTCTTCCCCACGTCCCGCTGCTGCCATCCAGTTGGCGGACAGCACAACGCGTGACAAATCACTAACGCGCGCTGCCACTAGATTAGTTAATGCCTCGCCCACCGCCATCCGAGCAGAAGCAGCCGGGTTTAGCAGGGCCAGCGCCGGACGTTCGCCCATGCACATCGCTTCGCCCGTATAGGCGTTGAAGCCAGACGCGGTAACCGCCACATCAGCAACCGGTTCCTGCCACGGCCCAACCATCTGCTCCTGCGCTACCAAGCCTGTAATGCTGCGGTCGCCAATGGTTATTAAAAACTTCTTACTGCCGACCGACGGAAAGCGCAGCACCTGGCTCAACACATCCAGCAGGTCACCGGTCACCGGTTTGAACGCTGTCGATGGTCGCACCGCCGTGGTGTAGCTGCGATGCATATGCGGCGCATTACCAAACAAAACATCCATCGGTAAATCAACGGGGGGCTCGCCAAGCAAGTCATCCGTGACCCGTAGGTGCGATTCGGGCGTGGCATCACCTACCACAGAATACGGACAGCGCTCCCGGGCACAGATGGTCTCAAAAGTCGCAATCTGGTCTGCCGCCACAGCCATGACATAACGCTCTTGCGATTCGTTACACCAGATTTCCATCGGGGCCATGCCAGGGTCGGCATTGGGCACCCGGCGCAGTTCAAAATCAGCACCAGTACCTGCGTCTTTGGCAAGCTCGGGCAAGGCGTTAGACAGACCTCCTGCCCCTACGTCATGAATGAGGCGCACCGGATTGGCTTCACCGAGCGCACAACAGGCGTCGATAACTTCCTGACAACGGCGCTGCATTTCTGCATTGCCCCGTTGCACCGATGCAAAATCGAGATCACTGCGGCTTTGCCCAGACGTCATGCTGGAAGCCGCCCCGCCACCCAGACCGATAAGCATTGCTGGGCCGCCAAGTACAACGAGTTTTGCACCGGGAGCTACTGGCGCCGCCAGCACATGCTCGCTGCGAACGTTGCCCAAACCACCGGCCACCATAATCGGCTTGTGGTAACCCACATGATTGTTCCCCCCACTAGGGTCAACCTGCTCCAGAGTTCGAAAATAACCAGCCAACGCCGGCCGACCAAATTCATTATTGAAACTCGCCGCACCGATTGGTCCCTCGAGCATGATATCGAGCGCGCTGGCGATGTGCGCCGGCTTGCCGATATCGGTCTCCCAGGCCTGGGCATCGTTCGGAATCATAAGGTGCGACGTTGTGAAGCCAGCCAGCCCTGCTTTGGGTTTCGAGCCTCGACCCACAGCACCTTCATCACGAATCTCGCCGCCCGACCCAGTGGCTGCACCGGGAAAAGGTGAAATTGCGGTTGGGTGGTTGTGCGTCTCAACTTTCATCAGCACGTTTACGGGTTCGGTAACAAACTCATACGCGTGTGTCTCGGGGTTAACCAGCAGACGCGCCTGGGTTGGCCCCTCAATGACCGCCGCGTTATCAGAATAGGCGCTAAGTACCCCTCGCCCGTTGATGTGCTTGTGGGTATTGCGAATCATCTGAAACAACGACAAATCGGCGGCTTCGCCATCTACCGTCCAACTGGCGTTGAAGACTTTGTGGCGGCAGTGCTCAGAATTGGCCTGGGCAAACATCATGAGTTCAACGTCAGTGGGATCGCGCTTGAGCGCACTGAACGCATCCCCAAGGTAGCTAATCTCTTCCTGCGACAGCGCGAGCCCGAGCTCGGTGTTGGCCGCAGACAGATCAGCCAGCGGAATATGCCGCAGCGGTTTTGCAGCGGAGCGTTCAAACACCCCAGAGAAATCGTCGTCGGTAACCAGCATCTCGGTCATGCGATCAAACAACAGCTGTCCCAATTCGAGTGTCAGCTCGGACGTCGCCTGGTGGGGTTTGTCGTCTTGCAGATACCAACGCACTCCTCGCTCTACACGGGTCACCGCCGCCATGCCGCAAATCGTGAAAATATCACTGGCCTTGCTCGACCAGGGCGAAATCGTGCCAGCTCGGGGCAATACCGTCCCCACCAGATCGCCAACCGTGGCGGGCAAATTCTGCGTCGGCCCGTAATCGAGCAACCGTTCCGCCTGATCTAGTTCAACCGCACTAAGCGGTGCTGTCGCACGCAGCAGGTGCACGTACTCGGCATAACAGGCGGTAACTGAAGGCCGGTGCTGCTGCAAACGCTTGAGCATTTTTCGCTGTGCAAAGTCAGACAGCGCCGCGCGCCCGGGCAGCAGGTAAATCTCACTGGTCAAGCGAGCGATCTCCTATAGATACAAAAGGGTCAACAGATACAACAATGGGGTCAGAATTCATTCTGCCCCCCGCTTCCAACAACTTTCTCAGAATCCTTAACCGCAGCATCAGCCACCGTCCGCCGCGCTCGAAAAAACACGCGCAACTTCTCGCCGCATTCCTCGGCCAGACAACCCGCCGTTACCAGCGGAACATGGTTGTAGCGCTTACCCGGCCGAGAGCTTTGCGATAACAACTCCACCGCTCCGGCCCGCGGCTCGGGCGCGCCATACACAATGCGCGCCACCCGGGCATGCACGCTTGTACCCAAACACATCGTGCAAGGCTCGATGGTGCTGTAAAGCGTGGCTTGGGAGAGTCGATAGTTTTGCAGATGGGCACTTGCCGCGCGCATGGCCAGCACTTCCGCGTGTGCGGTTGGGTCGTTGTCGCAAATTTGGCGATTGTGGCCGCGGCCGATAATCACATCATCAAGCACAACGACAGCACCTACTGGCACCTCAGCCACAGCAGCCGCAGCATCAGCTAGGCGCAGAGCCTCGCGCATGTAGCGTTCATCCACCGCGTTAGCAGTTGCAGAAGAATCCGCTGGCGCGTCTATTCCCATTCAATAGTGGCGGGCGGCTTGGATGACACGTCGTAGACAACCCGCGACACCCCTTCTATTTCATTAATAATGCGGTTCGACACCTTGCCAATAAACGCATAGGGCAACTCAGCCCAGGTGGCCGTCATGAAATCGGTGGTAGCAACCGCACGCAACGCAATCACATGCTCGTAACGTCGCGCATCGCCAACAACTCCTACTGACTTGACCGGCAGATACACAGCAAACGCCTGACTAACCGCGTCGTAGAGATCAGCGGCGCGCAGTTCTTCAATGAAGATGGCGTCAGCTTCGCGCAGCACCTCGGCGTAGCTTTGATGTATTTCCCCGAGTATGCGGACACCCAGACCGGGCCCCGGAAACGGATGGCGGTAAACCAGCTCAGCGGGCAAACCCAAGGCAACCCCCACTTCACGCACCTCGTCTTTAAACAATTCACGCAACGGCTCGAGCAACTTCAGCTTCATGCGATCCGGCAAACCACCCACGTTGTGGTGGCTTTTAATAACATGGGCCTTGCCGTACTTGCTGGCCGCTGACTCAATGACATCAGGGTATATCGTGCCTTGCGCCAACCACTCGATGCCTTCGAGCTTGTTCGATTCGCGCTCAAACACTTCGATAAACGTGTTGCCGATGATCTTCCGTTTGCCTTCAGGGTCGCTCTCACCCGACAGCTTGCCCAGAAACTCGTCAGCGGCATCCACCACAATCAAGTTCAGGTTGAGTGCTTTCGACGGTGCAAATGCGGCCTCTACCTGGTCCCGTTCGTTTTTCCGCAACAGGCCATTATCAACAAAAACGCAGGTGAGCTGATCGCCAATGGCGCGCGCCAGCAGCGCCGCAACCACACTGGAATCAACTCCGCCTGACAAACCCAGCAAGACATGCGAATCACCAACCTGCTCGCGCATGCTAACAATGGCTTGTTCCGCAATATTCTCTGGCGTCCAGAGCGGCTCACAACCACAGATCGTGCGGGCAAACTCCTGATACAACTCTCGGCCACCCTCGCTATGGGTTACTTCCGGATGAAACTGTACCGCGTAGATATCGCGGGACTGATCCATCATCGCGGCTATGGGGGCATTGGCGGTTTGGGCAAGCAACTCAAAGCCTTGGGGTAAGGTGGCAACCTTGTCGCCGTGACTCATCCAAACGCTACGCTGTGTCGGTTCACCAAGCAGTTTTGAGGGCATAACCGTCGTGACGTCAGCATGGCCAAATTCACGAGCGCTTGAACTCACAACCTCACCGCCAAATTGGGTGGCCAGTGCGTGCATGCCATAGCAAATACCCAATAGCGGTACGCCAAGCTCAAACACCGCCTCATCAATGCGTGGTGAGCGCCCTTCGGTTACCGACTCTGGGCCACCAGACAAAATGACACCACGTGGCGCAAAGTCACGGATGACATCGGGACCAACATCAAAAGGCAAAATTTCGCAGTACACACCCGCTTCGCGCACACGCCGGGCGATCAATTGAGTGTATTGGGAACCAAAATCAATAATCAGCAGCCGCTGACTTTGAATAGCGTTGGGCTTAGAACTCATACGGGTTTTTAACTCGAGGGGCTTAACTTAGTGGCCGCCTAACTTAGTGGATAGTTAGGCGCTTCTTTGGTGATCGCCACATCGTGCACATGGCTTTCAGCCATTGACGCGTGGGTGACCCGAACAAACTGGGGCTCGGTGCGCATACGCTGCACGGTGTCGCAGCCGGTGTAACCCATGCTCGCCTTAAGACCACCCATTAGCTGGTGCACAATCGGGCCGATCGGGCCGCGATAAGGCACCCGGCCTTCAATGCCTTCGGGAACCAGCTTGCGGGTATCACTTGCCGGCTCTTGAAAATATCGATCTGACGAGCCGTTAGTGCCTGACATTGCACCAACAGACCCCATGCCTCGGTACGACTTATAAGTGCGCCCTTGATAAAGCTCAACCTCGCCTGGCGCTTCGTCGGTGCCGGCGAGTAGCCCACCCACCATAATTGCACTGGCGCCAGCCGCGATGGCCTTGGCGATATCGCCGGAAAAACGAATACCGCCATCCGCCACAACAGGAATGTCTGCTTTGTGGGCCGCCTCGGCGGCATCAGCAATGGCGGTGATTTGCGGCACGCCAATGCCACTGACGATGCGTGTGGTGCAGATAGACCCCGGACCAATGCCGACTTTTACACAGTCAACGCCGGCCCCAATTAACGCCTCAGCACCCGTCTTGGTAGCGACGTTGCCTCCAATAACCGACAACAGCGGATAGGTTTGTTTGATCCAGCTGACCCGGTCGAGCACTTTCTGCGAATGGCCGTGAGCGGTATCAACAACCAAGGCATCAACACCGGCCTCAACCAACGCTGCCACTCGATCGTCTGTATCGTCGCTGGTGCCAACACTTGCGCCAACGCGCAACTGGCCCCGGCCGTCTTTGCAGGCCGCAGGGTATGCCTGCGCTTTGGTAATGTCTTTCACGGTAACCAGACCGCGCAGTTCATAGTCGTCGTTGACCAGCAACAGTTTTTCGATTCGATGCTTGTGCAGAATTGCGGTAATCGCGGAAGGGTCAGAATCTTCTTTGGCTGTAACCAGTCTGTTTTGCGGCGTCATAACGGCAGACACCGGCACATTGGTGTCGATCTGAAAGCGCACGTCGCGATTGGTCACAATGCCAACCAGCTTAGCCCCGTCTACCACCGGCACACCGGAAATGTTGTGCACGCGAGTTAACTCAATAAGCTGACCAACCGTTGTGTTGGGTGACACGGTAATGGGGTCGCGGACGATACCGCTTTCGTATTTTTTGACCGCGCGTACTTCAGCCGCTTGCTGCTCAATGGTCATGTTCTTGTGAACAATGCCAATTCCGCCTTCCTGGGCCAGCGCAATTGCTAGCCGGGATTCCGTCACCGTGTCCATGGCGGAGGAGATCAGAGGAATATTCAGCAGGATATCTTTGGTCAAACGCGTGCCGAGCGAAACTTCAGAAGGCAGCACATCAGAATAGGCAGGAAGGAGCAGAACGTCGTCGAAGGTAAGTGCGTCTTGAGCGATACGCAACATGGTAAACCCCCAAAACCGATATTCTACCGATGCAAGTTTAGCGTGTAAACGCGCTCACACGTTTATACTCACCCCATGAATTCAAACGTCGACAGTAACGCCTCTAAACGCATTCTTAGCGTGAGCCAACTCACGGGCAGCGTGCGCATGCTCATCGAGAAAACCTACCCCATGGTGTGGGTCACCGGTGAGATTTCCAACCTCGCTCGCCCCGGCTCCGGTCATTGGTATTTCACTCTAAAAGACGATAAATCCCAACTGCGCTGCGCGATGTTTGCTAATAAAAACCGCCGCTTGCGCTTCAAACCATCGAATGGAGATCAAGTAATACTACGGGGTAATCTCAGCCTCTATACTGGCCGCGGTGATTTTCAAATGATCGCTGAGCACATGGAACCGGCTGGCGAAGGCGCTCTGCGGGTCGCGTTCGAGGCGCTGAAAAACAAGCTCGAGAGCGAAGGCCTGTTCCGCGAAGAGATTAAACAGGATTTTCTCGAATACCCCGAACACATCTGCATTATCAGCTCAGCCAGCGGCGCCGCCCTGCAAGATGTGCTGTCTGTGCTCGCCCGCCGCTACCCTATAGCCCAGGTCACCCTGCTACCGGTGCTGGTGCAGGGGCCCGGCAGTGAGGCCGAAGTAGTGGCCGCTCTGGCCCAAGCCGAGACCATAAATGCAGACCTGGTGATACTGACCCGTGGTGGTGGCTCGCTGGAAGACCTCTGGACCTTCAATTTAGAATCGGTGGTGCGTGCCGTGGCCGATTGCCCCGTGCCGCTGATATCAGCAATCGGTCATGAGACCGATTTCACCCTGACTGACTTTGCCGCTGACCTGCGCGCACCCACCCCATCGGTTGCGGCCGAGCTGTCAACGCCCGACGGTGCTGAGCTGCTACGTGGCCTCGCGGCAACGGAACACGCCTTAACCGCCGCCATGACGCGGCAGCTGCAAACCCGGCAAACGCGCCTTGTAAGTACCGCCCGTCGACTGATTCCGCCGCAGCGCATCTTGCAACAGCTTATGCAGCGCGCTGACCAGTATGAGCTGCAGCTGCGGCGCAGCCAGCACGCGCGGATGACCCAGGCCAAAGAGCGCCTCGCCAATGCACGTCGACGCCTGCGCAGCCTGTCGCCCGAGCGCACGCTGCTGCGGCAAACGCAAACCCTCACCAACCTGCGCGGACGATTGCGCCGCAGCAGCGTCGCGCTGTTGGCACGCCAAGAGGCCCGGTTGGCCGCCCTGGCTCGGGCACTCAACGCGGTCAGTCCGCTCAACACTCTCGATCGAGGCTTTGCCATTGTCACCAAAGGCCCCGCAAGCCCTGCTCAACCCTGGGGCCAGCCCCTGACTGGCGCAGCCGCACTCAAACCAGGCGACGAACTGCTCGCCCACCTTGGTGACGGCACTCTCGCCTGCGAAGTGAAACAATTACGTCCGCTGCCGGTCGAACTCGGCGGCGCCTCCGAAACAACTGATGTTGCCAATTAACTAACAAGAGCCTGCTAATGACTAACTACCGCCACGCAAAAATGCTCACCTTTTTGCTCGCCTTTGTCGCGCTAACTGCCACGACCAGCCAGGCCGCAGTCGGCGCAAACCGCCTGGCCCAGAGTGCAGAGGGCCCAGAGAGTGTAGCGGGAGTGCCTGGTGGCGTGCTGACGGTACCCGTCGCCCCAGGCTCGACCGTGAAGTTTGGCAAAACCGACGTTTTGGTTGTCGACAACATTGCAGTTCTGGGACTCGGATTAAAAACCAAACCGGGCCCTTACTCGCTGACGATCACTACTCCCCAAGGCTTCGACTACGAGGTGGAATTCAAGGTGGTATTCAAACAATACCCAGAACAACATCTGACCATTCCTGACGATCGCAAGGTAAACCCATACGCCGAAGACATGGAGCGCATTAATCGCGAGAGTGTCGCACAGCGCAAACAATACGCCCTGCGCACACAACCATTGGGTGCATTACGGCCATTCATTCAACCCACCGAAGGTGTGGTATCAAGCCCGTTCGGTCGCCGCAGGGTGCTCAACGGCAAACCGCGTAATCCACATAGTGGGCTAGACATCGCTGCCCCTACCGGCACGCCGATCGTGGCTCCCGCCCCGGGCACGGTTACCCTCACCGGCGATTTGTTTTTTAATGGCAACACGGTGTTTGTTGATCACGGCCACGGTCTGGTCACCATGACCTGCCACATGAGCAAAATCGACGTGCTCGAGGGCGATACGGTTGAGCGCGGTGAACTGCTTGGCTTGGTTGGAGCAACCGGCCGTGTTACCGGGCCGCATCTGCACTGGAACGTGAGCCTGAACGGCGTGCGCATCGACCCCGTTCAGGCAATGGCTGCGCTCGCGCTAGAACAGCAAACGCCCGGCGAGACCCCGGCAACAACGCCTTAAAACTTAGGCTTACCGCGTTCCTGAGAGCGCCGGGTTCGCGCTTCACGGGATGACTTGATCATCTTGTCGCGACGCTTCTGCTGGCCGGACGTTAACTTGTTCTTCTTCTCTGAGAACGGATTTTCGGTCCGCTTGAACTCAATCTTTATCGGCGTACCAATCAGCTTCAACGTATCGCGAAAAACGTTCTCGAGGTACTTAACGTAGCTGGCGGGCAATGAGTCGGTCTGGTTGCCGTGAATTCGAATGGTTGGTGGGTGCGCGCCTGCTGGATGCGCAAAGCGCAACTTAATCATACGTCCGCGTGGTGCCGGCGGCTGATGCTGAGCCACGGCCTCTTCGAGAATACGGGTCAGCACCGAGGTGCTGACGTCGAAACTGCCCGCCTTATACACCTTGTCGACATCACTCAGCAGATGGCCAACACCCGTGCCGTGCAGCGCTGAAATGTTGCGCATCGGCATCCAGGGTGCAAACACCAGTTTGCGGTCGAGCTGGGTTTCAATCTTACGTTTCTGGTCGCTCGACAAGCCATCCCACTTATTGACGGCCAGTATCATGCCGGTGCCAGCGTCAGCGGCGTAGCTGAACAGATGCAGATCCTGGTCAACCAAGCCTTCACTGGCATCGACTACCAGAATCGTCACCTGGGCAAGCTCAAGGGCTTGTAGCGCTTTGACAACCGAAAACTTCTCGACCATGTCAGTGACCTTGCCGCGCTTGCGCACACCGGCCGTATCGATCAACACGTACTCACGATCGTTATGGGTGAACGGTACTTCCACTGAATCGCGCGTGGTGCCAGGCATATCAAACACCACCTGACGCTCTTCACCCACCAGGCGATTGACCAGTGTTGACTTGCCCACATTGGGGCGACCGATAATCGCCACACGCAGACGATCGTCTTTGACCGCGGGCTCGACTTCCTCTTCACCAAACCCTGGCAGGCACGCCATAAGCGCCTCAGACAGCAGCCCAAGACCACGACCATGGCTCGCACTGATGGTTACCTGATTAGCAAACCCAAGTTGGGAAAATTCCGCTTCGGCCATATCGGGGTTAATGCCGTCGATCTTATTAATCGCAAGCAACACCTCAAGTCCGCGGCGGCGTAGGTCGATAGCAATTTCTTCGTCGTCAGGCAAGAGGCCATCGCGAGCATCCACCAATAGCAGCACCAATTCACACTCAGAAAGCGCCTGGTCCACCTGATCAGCCATGAGCACCGAAACACCGGAGTCGTCCTCACCGCGCAGACCACCGGTATCAATCAGCATCAACGGATGGCCGTCGAGTTCGGCGCGACCGTATTTACGATCCCGCGTTAGCCCGGGAACGTTTGCAACCAATGCGTCACGCGCACCGGTCAGTCGGTTGAACAGCGTCGATTTACCGACGTTCGGCCGACCAACAAGGGCAACGGTAGGAAGCATGTTTATTAAGCCTGGCGCTCGTTAGTTGAGCGCTTCGATTTCCAATGCCGTGAGCGATCCGCCAGAACCATAAACGTAGACGGTGCCATCTGCGACGGTGAACGGCGAACGCAGGCCATCCCCATCTATCTTGGTGCGACCCAAGAAGCGGCCATCACTCTGGGCGAGAATGTGCAGATAACCGTCATCGTCACCCAGCAGCAAATAGTTGTTGTACGCCACTGGCGAGCTGACAACGCGGCGCATAAGCCCTTCGTTTGCCCAGCTTTCCTCAGCCGATTCCTGATCAATGGCGACCACTTTATCGTCCTCATTAACCATATAAATTTGCCCGTAACCGGCAGCCAGGTCGAGAAAGCTGGAGGTTTCTTTCTCCCACAGCCCTCGACCATCTGAACGACGAACCGCCTTAAGCCGACCTTGAAAACTGACAACGTAAACAATAGGCCCCTCGACCAAAGCCGAGGCATCAACGTCGACCATCCGCTCGAGCTCGGAACGGCCTTGCGGCAACATCACGCGATGCCCCCAAAGTCGCTCACCCGTTTTACTGTTCAACGACACCAGCATGCCATCCGCAAAACCGGAATAGACGATGTCGTCTTCCACTACCGGTGTCGCTGTACCGCGCAGGGTCAGAATAGGAACTTGCGAGTCGAAAGCCCAAATAGACTCACCGGTTTTAGAATCTCGAGCCAACAATCGACCGTCGATGGTTTGAATGAAAATCTGACCATCGTCGTAAACCGGCGGCACAACACTTTCAGTGCCAATATCAATCCGCCATGTTTCTGAGCCATCAGCAGCAGACAACGCCACGATGTCTCCGGTTGTGGTGCCGACATAAACCAGCCCGCCACCAGCGCCAACACCGCCGGTTACAAAGCCTGGATCGCGCCGATCCCAGAACTTCCAGCCGTTACCTACCGGCTTGCCGATGGTTGCTTTCCACAGGCGTTTGCCACTGAACCGATCGTGACCAACCACCGTTCCGTAGGCGTCTGCCGCGAACACGCGGTCGGCAAGCACGGCTGGTCGAGTGCGAATGAATTTGCGCCCTAGTCCCCGCCCGACGCTCGCGCGCCAGAGGCGATTAACCTTCACTTCACGATCAATTTTTACGAGCTTGGTCGGTTTGGGTTTAAAATTTTTCGACTTGCCATCGGGTTTATTGGCAAACCAAGAGCACCCGCTAGCGGTGACTACCAAAGCAAGGACAAGCAAACCCGAAAGGGTGGAGGCGCGGTATTGCATCAACTGTCTTCAGATTCTGTGACCACCGGAGCTGTATTCGACTCCAAGTCAGAGGCTTCGTTCTGAATTACTTCAAGCGCGGCGTCCGTCTCCGCTTCAACCTCAACAGTGCCACTTGCCAAACCACCTTCGGGCTCCGACAGGTCAGCAAGCTTCATGGCCAGTAACGTGCGGGGTGCTGCATCGCCCTGTGCGGCTACAGCGGCGGCATAGGCTTCCTTTGCTTCGTTGAGCTTGTCTTGGGCACGGAGAATATCGCCCTTCAGCTCAGCTACCAGGCTGCGGTAGCCTTCCCCTGTCACACTCGCCAGTGCGGCAAAGGCATCGTCGCTGCGCCCCAACTGTTGCAGGCTGCGAGACAGGCGTAATCGGGCAAGGTCGGTCAGGTGATCAATGGGCTTGCCAGCAACGGCGCTGCGATAAAAGCCCACAGCCGCTTCGACATCATCGCTCTCTGTCGCCAGCTGAGCCCGTGTTAGCAGCGACATCACGTGATAAGGCGTACCGGCGTATTCGCCATCAAGACGCGCCAGCAGCGGCTTAGCCGCCGCCTCGTCCGCAGAACTCTCCTGATAACGCTCAAACACTTCGGAGGCGGCCGAATTATGGGCTTTAGCGTTGCTGCGCATGTATTCGAGGGCAAAATAGCCGCCCAAACCAAGGACAACAGCACCTACTACCCACAGGCCATAGCTTTGCCAAAAGGATTTAAGTTGCGCTAGTTGTTCTTCTTCGCTGAGATATTCGGACACGTGCCCCTCGTCGACTGGTTGTTGTTTGTTGGTTGCGGCCTGCGGCTCATTGGCACCGCTGGCGGGTATAACTTGCCGCGCAGCCTAAGGCCCACTGGCCCTGCTTTCAAGCTCAATGGGCCAGACTCTTGGCTAGACTCCTAGCCAGATAAGCCGCGAGTTCGGTCATGGGCACAGTGTGTTGGCCAGCGTCGCCGGCTCCGACTAACGCTTGCCCCCGCAAGTGTTTGCAGGTCACGCTGCCATCCGCCATTTCCTGAGCCCCTACAATCAACGCCAGTTCGGCACCGCTGGCGTCTGCTTTTTTCATTTGGGCCTTGAGTTTGCCGCCACTGATGTGGGTGCGCAGCCGTAAATCGGGCAGCGCACGGCGCAGGTCATTGGCCAATTGCAGGCAAACCCCTTGGGCCGACTCATCTGCGACCGCGAGGTAAACCTCGACGGGTGCGCGCAAGCCATCCAGGGCCTCGTCGTCCTGTGCCCCGTGCACCGCCTCATGCAGCAGCACCAGCCGGTCAACGCCCATGGCAAAGCCGGCTCCGGGCGTTGGCTTACCACCAAGCAACTCAACCAACAGATCGTAACGACCGCCACCACAGACCGTGCCTTGCGCCCCCAGCGCACTGGTCACCCATTCAAAAACCGTGTGCGTGTAATAGTCGAGGCCACGCACTAATGAGCTGTTTAACTGGTATGCGATGTTCAGATCGGTCAGTAGCTGCTGCAGATCATCAAAATGCTTCTTAGCTTCATCATCAACAAAATCAGGCAGTTGCGGCGCACTCCTCACTATTTCTTGAGTTCGCGCACTCTTGCTATCGAGTATTCTAAGCGGGTTGGTCTCGAGCCGCCGCTGGCTGTCTGGGTCGAGTTCCGCTGCAAATGGTGTGAGGTAGCTGACCAGTGCATCACGATAGGCTCGGCGTGCGCCACCCGACCCTAAGGTATTAAGCTGTAACTCAACGCTCGATAGAATGCCCAATGCCTCGAAGGCCTCAGCGGTCATCATGATCAGCTCGGCCTCAACAGCCGGCCCGGCAATGCCAAAGACTTCCGCACCGATCTGCTCAAACTGTCGGTAACGCCCCTTCTGCGGGCGCTCATAGCGGAACATAGGGCCGCGATACCACACTCGCTGGGTCTGGTTGTAGAGCAGGCCGTGCTGCTGCAACGAACGCACACAACTGGCAGTGCCTTCAGGACGCAACGTCAGACTGCCATCGTCTTTGTCGTCACGACTGGCAAAGCTGAACATTTCTTTTTCGACAATATCAGTGGCTTCGCCCACGCCGCGCTTGAACAGCGCGGTGTCTTCGAGCAGCGGTAACCGAATCTCTTCGTATGCGTAACCGCCAAAGGCCGCAAGGACCGCGCCCTCGACATGCTGCCAGCGCGGGGCGTCTTGGGGTAACACATCGCGCATACCGCGCAGGGTCTGAAAACTCTTCTGGCTCATCGTCCGCCTACTCTATTGCTACTGACGCCGATTTATTGGCCGATCACCAACGTCGCCACACCGTTGCGAGTATAAGGCTCAAGCAACACCGGACTGTCATTAAAAAACAGCTCAACGCCTGGCGTATAACCAAGCTTGACCCGAAACGGTCCGGCACCGGTGAGACTCAGCGTCTGACCTGGCCGTGCCAGCACCGCAAACAGTGTGCGGCCCTCTGCTGACCGTATGGCCACCCAACAGTCTTGGCTGACTTCAAGACGCACCAGATCGTCACCCTCGGGTGTGAGACGGCTATTAACGGTTAGCGGGTAGTTGTCTGAGCTTTGGGAGGTAACGCCTGCATCACGCACTGGGGCTGTGGCCGAGTTATCCACGGGCGCAGCACGGCTGCTGCTTGCAGAGCCCGCCGAACCTGCCGGATAGGTTTTAGCCAAAGGTAGATGGGCCAGCGGGTCATTCGGATCTATTGCATCACGGTCGAAGCCACGGTCATTAGCACCACTGTCTGCAGTTTTTGGTGCGTCAAATCGACCCGCGTCAGTTGAGCGCTTAGCACCCACACTCGGCTCTTGGGAAGTCTGCCTGGTTACCGTGTCTGTTGGTGCGGCGTTGAAAGGCGCCTCCCCCGTCTCACTCAAATTGTCTAACCGCGAACCAGCCCCTGACGCCTCAACGGCGCCCTGCTCAACGGCCAGCGGGTCAGCAACAACCTCGTCAGCATCGTCGTCAGGCCAGACCAACGCGAGCACAATCACAAGCAACAGCACAACGGCTGCAACCACGGCCGTGATTAACACGCCTGGATAACGCTGAATCAGTTCGGCAACACCCGCGGCCGTACTCGGTGATTCCCACGCCACAGCGGGTTTTCCCGCTTTCTCTTGGTAGGCGCGCACCACCACGTCAGGGTCTAGTCCGATGTATTTTGCGTAGTTACGAATATAACCTTGGGTGAAAGCAGCGGCCGGCAAAGCGTCGAAGTCATCCGCTTCCAGCAAGTGCACCGTGTGTGGCGCAAGATTCAGAGCGTCGCCCACTTCGTCTACGGTAAGTTCCAACGCAACCCGGCCGGCAGCCAGAAGCACCCCAGGACTTTGTGTCGATGTCGCCGCACCAGCCGATTGGGCTGGCGCCGGCACGTCAGGCGGATTAACCATCACTCACCTCACACTCGCTTGCTTCTTTAGAGCCAGGGTAGAGATTTTTAAGCGCAAGCCGATAGCTCGACAATTCATCCGCCATTTTCAGCGACCCCGCCAAACGCATTCCTAAACAAAGGCTACGAGGAGACTGGCGCGCGCCACTACGAAACCGACTGTAGTGCTCGACGGCCTGGACATAATTGCCTTCGATAAAATGGATGTCAGCCAGCTCAAGGTGAGGCTGAGTCATCTGGTCATTCAAACTCAAAGAACGAGTGAACGCCTCTCGCGCAGCGTCAACATTCTCAAGCGCTAATTCAACCAAACCCAGGTTTAAAAAGGCCTGTGCACGGGCTTGGTAACCGGTGTTTTTAACCGCTTTGCGCAGAGGCACAACGGCCTCTTCGGCCCGACCCTGAGAAAACAAAAAACCGCCGTAGTTATTTAACGCTTGGGGATCTTTTGAGTCGTATCTCAAGGCAAGCTTGTAGTGCTTTTCAGCGAGTTTCACCTCGTTTTCTTGCTGATGCACAATGGCTTTTAAGACGTTTGCTTCAACCGATTTACTGTCCAGCGCCAGCGCCCGGTCAAGTGGTCGCCGCGCTTGCTGGAAGTCGTTTTTAGACAGATAGCCGCGGGCCAGATCGATTTGCGCACGAACGCGCGCTGGCTCTGATGCCTCTTCCCTAACGTTGCCTTCAACGGTAGTGATGCAGCCACTAAGCCCGCCAACAAACACAAGCAGTAGCAATACCGTATAAACGCTGCGGCTCCAATTCGACAAAACCAGCCTGGGCGTAGACGTCATATCTGCACTCCTTTCATCTCTTGGTCAGAAAGCTCAACGATAGGTATCTGCTGTTCAACGGGCTGGCCGACAGGCACCGGTCGCGACCGGTAGCGTTCCTGCCGTTTAGTGCGATCCGCCACCTGCCCAACAAGCTGACCACAGGCTGCTTCAATGTCGTCACCACGCGTCGTGCGCAGCATCGCAGAGTGCCCAGCTTTGATCAGCACGGTTTGAAAATCACGCACAGCCCGATCACTCGGGCGTTCGTAACCGGAACCTGGGAACGGGTTAAACGGAATAAGATTGATCTTGCAGCGCAACGAACGCATCAGCTTGGCCAATTCCCGGGCCTGTTGCACCGAATCGTTAACGCCCTTCATCAGGGTATATTCGACCGTGATCGAACGTCGCTCGCCGAGCACCTCGAGGTAGTCACGACACGCCTCAATAAGCTCAGCGATGGGGTATTTTCGATTGACGGGAACCAGTACGTTTCGCAGCTCGTCAGTCGGTGCGTGCAGGCTAATCGCCAGCGCTACTTCCGAGTGTTCGGTTAGCTTGCGAATACCCGGTACAACACCCGCCGTACTTACGGTGACCCGCCGCTTCGCCAAGCCAAACGCCAGGTCGTCGGTCATCAGGTTTGTCGCCCTCAGTACGGCGTCAAAATTCAGCAGGGGTTCGCCCATACCCATCAACACCACGTTGGTGACCGAGCGCTCATCGCCGGCTTCAGCCATTTCGGCATTGGCCAGCATGATTTGCCCAACAATCTGCCCGGTAGACAGATTGCCGTTAAAACCCTGCTTGCCCGTTGCACAAAAGCTGCAATCCAGCATGCAGCCGACTTGGGATGACACACACAGCGTGCGGCGCGAGCCTTCCGGAATCATGACGGTTTCAACCAGCTCGCCACTCGTTAGGCGAATGCTCCACTTGCGAGTGCCGTCAACTGACAACCTGCTGACCGCGACCTCAGGCAGTGCAACAACGTAGTTTTCGACCAGCCAGGCGCGGTGCGCTTTCGACAGATTCAACATCAAATCGAAGTCGGTCACGCCCTGGTGATATATCCACTTCAACACCTGTCGTGCGCGGAACGCCTGGTAACCAGCGGCTACAAACTCGGCTTCCAGTGCCGCACGATCAAAGTCGAGCAGATTCTGCATATCAAGCTCGGTCGCAGAGTTCCGCGGCGTCGAAGAAAAACGCGATTTCACGAGCAGCTGATTCTGGAGCGTCAGAGCCGTGAACAGCGTTGGCTTCAACCGACTCTGCGAAGTCAGCTCGGATGGTGCCTGCGTCAGCATCAGCCGGGTTGGTTGCACCCATCAGGTTGCGGTTTGTTTTAACCGCGTTTTCGCCTTCCAGCACCTGCACAACAACGGGACCGGATGTCATGTAGGCAACCAGATCGTTGAAAAACGGACGCTCAGAGTGCTCAGCGTAAAAGCCCTGAGCCTGCTCTGTCGTGAGCCTGAGCATTTTAGCGGCAACAATCCGCAACCCGCCCTGTTCAAACCGCGAGTAAATCTGACCGATCAAATTTCGCTCTACCGCATCGGGCTTCACAATCGAAAATGTCCGTTCCACTGCCATCGCAACCAACTCCAACTACCAAATAGTTTTTAACTAATTAAAAAGAAATATCTAAAACTTCCCGCAAGTTGACTTATCTATCTGATAAACAACAATTTATGATCTTTTCGCGGGCGCGTATTATACAGCCGAAATGCCATCAAAAGGCGATTATTTTGCCCCGTTCTATAGCCAGTTTTACAGCCGCGCTGTCAGCCGGCCAACTAGCCCGTAAGGCCCCGTAAGCGCCCCACTACTTCCACCACCCGGCTACCGGCGTGCTCCACCTCGGCCTCGGTCGTAAAACGTCCGATGGAGAACCGCAACGACGCATGCGCCACCTCCCGCGGCACCTTGAGCGCCTGCAGCACATACGACGGCTCCACAGACTCAGAATTGCAGGCTGAGCCAGTGGATACGGCCAGATCGTCAAGCGCCATGATCAATGTTTCACCATCCACACCGGCAAAGCCCATGTTGGCGATGCCCGGCCAGCCCTCGTGCTCACTGCCGTTAATGGTCACGTCAGGCAACTGCATCACTCGTCGCAGCAGCCGACCGCGCAATTCGACCAGCCGCGCCCGCTCTTCTTCCGCGTGGCTCGCCATGATCTCGGCCGCCTCTCCAAGGCCAACAATCTGGTGGGTTGGCAGGGTGCCAGAGCGCATGCCGCGCTCGTGTCCGCCACCGTGAATCTGGGAGATCAAACCAATGGGGGGCTCGCGCCGAACGTAGAGCGCACCAATGCCTTTGGGGCCGTACACCTTGTGGCCAGAAATACTCAACATATCGATCGCCATATCGGCCATGTTGATAGGCAGCTTGCCAAAGCTCTGGGCTGCGTCGGTGTGAAACAGCACACCCGCTTCCCGACAGACCGCGCCGATGGCCGCAATATCGTTGATGCAGCCCAACTCATTGTTCACATGCATGATGCTCACCAGGCGCGTGTCGGGACGGATAGCCGCCGCAACGGCCGCTGCACGGGTGGTGCCATCGGCTTCTGGCGGTAAATAGGTCACGGTAAAACCACGGGCTTCAAGCCAGGCACAGGTATCAAGAATCGCCTTATGCTCGATCGAACTGGTGATAAAATGGCCGTCCCCGTACTTCTCTGCGATGCCTTTGAGCGCCAGGTTATCGGATTCGCTGGCGCCAGACGTCCAGACGATCTCGCGTGGATCAGCCCCCAAAACAGTGGCAACCTGAGATCGGGCGGCCTCCACCGCTTCCGACGCGCGCCAGCCAAAGACGTGAGAGTTGGATGCGGGATTGCCAAAATTGCCCGTCGCGGTAAGGCTGTCGCCCATGCGCGAGGCCACCCGCGGATCAACTGGCGTTGTCGCGGCGTAGTCAAAATATATTGGCAAATCGACCATTTTTATTACCTGTCGGTGAACTGGGGCTCAGAGCCCAGTCTAATGCAGATTCTGAGCGGCGATTCGACTGGCTTGCAGATCCTGGCGCTTGGCAACCGTGCGTATTTCTTGCCGCACCACCAGTGAGGCGAGTGAAATGCCGCCTAAAAAATCATCAATCTGGTGAGACAGGTCCGACCACAGGCCATGGGTCAGGCATTCCTGACCGTCTTGGCAGTCGCCAGCGCCGCCACAACGGGTGGCGTCTATGCCTTCGCCCACAGCCGACACAATGTCTGACACGCTAATCTCAGCGGCAGGGCGTGCCAGTCGATAACCACCACCCGGCCCTTTGCTGGCTGCCACCAGCCCAGACGCCCGCAGACCGCGAAACAGCTGTTCCAGATAGGCGGTTGAAATATCCTGACGCGCACCAATCGCTGGGAGACTCACTGAATCAGCGGCTGCAGCAGACGCATCAACAGCGCCATGCAAGACGAGATCTAACATCGCTGTGACGGCGTAGCGGCCTTTTGTGGTCAGTTTCATAGCCGCGCATCCTATCAGATCAGGCCGAGTCAATTCATCGGGGTCTGATCAGAGTCGTTGATTAACCCCTGGTCTGGTCGATCTGTTTGAGAATGCCCCGCAGCATCGACACTTCGGTATCGTCCATACCCACCCGAGTAAACAACCGACGCAGCCGCGTGAACGAGCGACCTTTGGTTTTCTCATCATAGAAGTCGACGTCGACTAACACCTTATCGAGGTGGTCAAAAAAGCCTTCCAGCTCGTCGCTGGTGGCCCACCGGCGGTCCCAATGGTCGGTCTCACCAACCTCACCTTCCGCTAGCGCCACCAATCGCGAGTGCAGCTCATAGCAGATGACCTGCACCGCCATCGCGAGGTTCAACGATCCGTAGTCCGGGTTGGCTGGAATCACCAGATGCTTGTTACAGCGCTCTAACTCGTCGTTGGTGAGCCCCGACGTTTCCCGGCCAAACAAAATAGCCACCTGTCCCAGGCCTTTATCGCCTTTTGCAAGCTCATCATCACCGCTCACCAACAGCTGCGCCGTTTGCGGCGGCGTCAATGCGGGCCAGGGAATACGCCGGGAGCGCGTGCTGGTGCCAAACACCAGACTGCAATCCGCAATGGCTTCGCCCACCGACGACACCACGGTTGCGTTATCCAGCACGTCGAGCGCGTTCGACGCCCGCCAATCGGCCTGGGGGCTGGGATAACGCGACGGATTTACCAGCACCAGATTACTCAACCCCATGTTTTTCAGGGCCCGCGCACAGCCCCCAACATTGCCGGGATGGCTGGGTTCAACCAGCACGATACGAATGTGATTAAGCTCTTTCAGAGTGATTGGCCTGTTGTTACTGGGACGATGAAGCCCGTGTTGCTCTTTATTACCTCTTTATAAGAGGCGGGGGCGGAGTTAGCATGCGCGGCCTGATTATCTCTCATGTTGCGGGAACTACCAATGGAACCGATGGCTAACATCGCTCTGCGCGCCGCGCGCCGTGCCGCTGACGTAATGGTTCGAGCCCATGATCGGCTAGACGAACTCGAGATCGAAGAAAAATCCAAAAACGACTACGTCAGCAACATCGACCGTGAATGCGAAGAAATCATCATCGACGCTCTGCACGCGGCCTATCCCACCCACGGTATTATCGGCGAAGAGTCTGGCCAGGCGTACAAAAGTGACGAATTCAACTGGATCATTGACCCGCTCGACGGCACCTCCAACTTTGTCCAGGGCATTCCCCACTTCTCGATTTCAATTGCCCTGAAAAAAGGTCGCCATATCGAGCACGGTGTGGTGTTGAACCCCCTGCAGAACGAAGAGTTTGTTGCCAGCCGTGGCAAAGGCGCCCAGCTCAACGGCAAGCGCATTCGCGTTCAAAATCGACCCCGACTCGACGGCACCTTCATCGCCTCTGGCCTACCACCGGCCCTGCTGCAAACACGACTTGAGCCCTATTTGGCGATGTTTGGCGATTGCATGGCTGCCTGCGGCGGCATGCGTCGAAGTGGTTCCGCCGCTCTCGACCTTGCCTATGTGGCAGCCGGTCGACTGGACGCCTTTTGGGAACCCGGACTTCGGCCGTGGGATATGGCAGCGGGCATTGTACTGGTGCGCGAGGCCGGTGGCTTTGTGGGCGACTTTCGCGGCGGGGACACAATGCTGGAAGAAGGCCACATCATCGCGGCCAATCCAAAGTTGTTTAAGGCGCTGGTGCAGTTAGTGAAGCCGAATACGGAAGCGCTGTTGCGCTAACCTAGGGCATCTCCAACTCATCAGCGTTCTCTTTCTCGGGCAACATCAAATCCTGTCGATCAATGTTCAACGCCAGCAAAATGTTGGCGGCGACGTAGATCGATGAATAGGTTCCCACGACAACACCCACTGTTAGCGCGGCTGCAAAACCAAAGATTCCTTCCCCGCCGGCAACCAGCAGCGCAACCAACACCAGCAATGTCGTCAACGACGTAACCAAAGTACGACCCAGTGTTTCGTTGAGCGAGCGATTGATCACGTCTATCGGCCCACCCTTGCGCACGCGTCGGAAGTTTTCCCGGATTCGGTCAGACACCACAATCGTGTCGTTCAGCGAGTAACCAATAACCGCAAGCACAGCCGCCAGCACATTTAGATCGAAGGTCCAGCGCATGAATGCAAATGCCCCCAGCACAATGATGACGTCGTGCACGAGCGCGGTCACCGCACCGATAGAAAACTTGCCGGTAAAGCGAAACAGAATGTAGAGCATGACCATGCCTAGGGCAGCAATCATCGCCACCCCGCCACTCTCGGTGAGCTCTTCACCCACCGCTGGGCCCACATAGTTTGACTGCAGCATCACCACGCCGGGATGGTTCGTGTTGAGCGTTGCGAGTATTGCGTCGCCCATTTTCGCCTGCTCGCGGTCGCCCTGGGGCGGCATGCGAATGAGAATCTCGCGCTCGGTGCCGAAATTTTGCACCAGTCCGTTCTCAAAGCCGGCACCATCCAGTTCGTCACGCACCGTCTGGGGTGAGATGGGATCGACAAAGGCCACTTCTACCAAGGTGCCGCCCGTAAAGTCGAGCCCCCAGTTAAGGCCTTTAACCACCAGCAGGCCAATAGAACAAACAATCAGTGCAATGCTGAGTATGGTGGCAAGCCGACGCTTGCCCATAAAATCAAAAGTTGGAGTTTCGCGCGCCATTCGAACGCCCCTATATCGCGATCGACGTGAGCTTGCGCCCGCCGTAGATCAGGTTAACTATGGCGCGCGTGCCCATAATGGCTGTAAACATCGAGGTGACGATGCCGATGGCCAGCGTTACCGCAAAGCCTTTCACCGGCCCACTGCCAATCGAGAACAGAATGATCGCCACAAAAAATGTGGTGAGGTTGGCGTCGAAAATAGTCACAAACGCACGATCGAAACCCGCCTGAATAGCGGCCTGGGGTGCGCGTTCACGCAGCTCTTCACGAATGCGCGAGAAAATCAGCACGTTGGCATCTACGGCCATACCAATCGTCAACACGATGCCGGCAATGCCAGGCAGCGTCAGCGTTGCACCCAGCAAGCTCATGATCGCCACAATTAGCATCAGGTTAGCGCTCAGCGCAAATACCGCAGCCACACCAAACAGTTTGTAATAAATCATCATAAAAATCGCAACGAGGCCAAGGCCCACCGCGAGGCTCAAAAACCCACGCTCGATATTATCAACACCAAGCTGGGCGCCGACTGTACGCTCCTCAACAATGTACATGGGTGCCGCTAGCGCACCAGCGCGCAGCAGCAGTGCAAGCTCCCGGGCTTCACCGAGGCTATCGAGGCCAGTGATGCGGAAGTTGTAGGGCAGTGCCGCTTGAATCGTTGCCACGTTGATAACGCGCTTCTTTTCACTAGTTCGCAGCGTGGTCTTCTCCACGCCATCTTCAGTGGTGGTGAT
Source organism: Pseudomonadales bacterium (assembly GCA_023300545.1). GTDB lineage: Bacteria > Pseudomonadota > Gammaproteobacteria > Pseudomonadales > Azotimanducaceae > JALZVT01. Next base: position 4,756 of record JALZVT010000082.1, on the reverse strand, counting down.
CTGAATGGTCTTGGATTCCAGAAACAGCACCGACATCGAATTGCCAATGTTGTCTTTGGTCGAGTCGTACATCTTCTTGCCGCCATCAGAGTCGAGTTTGATGCTCACCTGGGGCTGGCCGGTCTCAGCGTCGTAATCTTGTTGGGCGTCAATCACCTGATCGCCGGTGACGATGTTCTCGCGCAACAGCGCAACTTCTCGACCTTCGTATTCAAACTTCTCGGTTTCACTGGCGCGCACGTCATTCGTGGCCACCAGGCGAAATTCGAGGTTGGCAAACTTGTTGATCAGCTTCTTGGCCGCGGTGCTGTCTTGAATGCCCGGCAAATCGAGCACGATGCGCGAGCGACCCAGACGCTGAACGAGCGGCTCGGAAACACCCAGCTCTTCAACCCGATTGCGCAGACTCTGCAGGTTTTGGTCGATGGCGTAGTCTTCTAGGCCACGCTTGTACTCATCGGTGGCGGTTAGCACCAGACCGGGGTAGCCCTTCACCTGGCGTTCGTCGATGGTGTAGCCGGTCAGGTTGCCGGGATCGCGAACAATGACCAGTGCTTTTTCCCGGTCAGCCTCGTTACGAAACGGAATACTGACCACGGTGCCGTTTGCCCAGGGCTCACGTCGATTGCTCACTTGGGGCCGAATTTTGGCTTCAAACAGAGTGTCAGAGAGCGTTTTGGCGGTGATCACGCCGCGCTTCTCCAGAAAGGTGTCCATATCAACCTGCAACAGAAAGTGCACGCCGCCCGACAGATCAAGTCCGAGGGAAACGGGTTTGCCACCAATGTCTTGCAGCCACTGCGGTGTGGTTGGTGCGCGGTTCAACGCCACCACAAAGTCGGCCTCGCCCGTCGCAACTAACTCCGGGTTGAGCACTGGCAATAGAAGCTCTTGGCCTTTCAGCTGAGCCGGATTGCTTTCTACCCGAATAATGGCGCTGCCGTCTGACAACTCAGACCGCAGCACAGTGACGCCGCCTTCTCGAAGCGCGGCTTCAGCGCGCTCGATCAGCTCTTGATCAGCAACCAGATCGGCATTGTCTGGCCGAATCTGCAACGCATAATCGGGCGGATACAGCGTGGGTAACGCATAGAGCGCCCCCAGCCCAACTACAAACGCCACCAGCAGGTAGCGCCATAAAGGAAAGGTGTTGGGTGGCCGATAGCCAGAACCCGCCGGTCGAATCAGGCTTTCGCCTACAAGGCCGTCGTTAGCCATCTGCCTTCTATTCCTCTTACGTGGTCGAGCGACTAGCTGTCGAGCGACTTCAATGTGCCTTTAGGCAGGGTCGCGCCCACGGCTGATTTCTGGAACCGCAGCTCTACGCCTTTGCCCACTTCCAGCATCAGAAAGTCGTCTTCAACCTTCTTGACCAGGCCAACAATACCGCCTGCCGTGACGACTTCATCGCCCTTCGCAAGGCCACCCATCAACTCGGTGTGCTCTTTGCGACGCTTGTTTTGCGGACGAATGAGCAAGAAGTAGAAGATGAGGACAAAGATGCCCAAAAAGATGAGTTGTTCCCAGCCTGCACCGGGAGGGGCGCCGGCGCCTGAGGCGGCGTGCGCACTGTTAAACAAGTTCATTAGCGGTGTTCCACTGGTCGTGAAGGGACTTTGAGAGGGTGCGGAATGTACCCGTTTCAATTGCGCTCCGCAATTGTGCCATCAGGTCGTGGTAGTAGTGCAGATTGTGAATGGTCATCAGCGTTGCACCCAGCATTTCACCACAGCGATCGAGATGATGCAGGTAGGCCCGGGAGAAATTGCTGCAGGTATAGCAGCCACATGAAGGGTCTACGGGGTCTGCACTGATTTTGTGCCGGGCATTGCGTATTTTCAGCGTGCCCAGCGAGGTAAACAGATAGCCGTTGCGGGCGTTGCGGGTGGGCATCACGCAGTCGAACATATCGACCCCTAGTGCCACCCCCGCCACCAGGTCTTTTGGCGTACCCACGCCCATGAGGTAGCGGGCTTTATGATCGGGCATGTGTGGCAACAGGTTGGTCATTACGGCCAACATTTCGTCTTTGGGCTCCCCCACCGACAGGCCGCCAATGGCGTAGCCGTCAAAGCCAATCTCTTCGAGGGCCGCTAGGCTTTCGCGCCGCAGATGCTCGTGCATGCCGCCCTGGTTGATGCCAAACAAAAGGCCCGGACGCTTGTCTGCCGGCAGTGTATCGGCCGTCTCGGCCATGTCCTTGGCCAGCGTATGGCGGTCTTTGCAGCGCTGGGCCCAACGCATCGACAACTGCATCGACACCTCGGCTTCGCGCTCGGTTGCGGGGTAGTTGGTGCACTCGTCAAACGACATGATGACGTCGGTGTTGAGGTTGTGCTGTACCTCTATAGAGCGCTCGGGGGTCAAATCGATGCGATCGCCGTTAACCGGTGACCGAAACACCACGCCGTCTTCAGAAATTTTCCGTAGCTCGCCCAGGCTCCAAACCTGAAAGCCGCCGCTGTCGGTAAGAATCGGCCCCTGCCACTGCATAAAGTCATGCAACCCGCCGAGTGCCGCAATTTGCTCGCCCCCAGGGCGCAGCATCAGGTGAAAGGTGTTGCCCAACAGAATCTGCGTGCCCACGTCGCTTATTTGTGCCGGCGTCACGCCTTTGACCGTGCCGTAAGTACCCACGGGCATAAACACCGGCGTTTCGACGGTGCCGTGACGCGTTGTCAGACGACCACGCCGGGCTGTGCCATCACTGGCTAGGGTTTCAAACATTCAAACGGTCTCTCTGGACCCGCCGCTCACGCAGCGAGGAATAAACATGGCGTCACCATAACTGAAGAAGCGATAACGCTCCGCAACTGCACAGGCATAGGCCGCGCGCATGCGCTCGTAGCCAACAAAGGCCCCCACCAGCATCAACAGCGTCGACTTGGGTAGATGGAAGTTGGTAATAAGCGCGTCGACGGCCTGAAAGCGAAAGCCTGGGGTAATAAAAATGCGGGTATCGCCCTGATCTTCACCGAGTGCTGCCGCAGACTCGAGTGCACGCACAACCGTGGTGCCAACCGCCACTACCCTACCCTCGGGTTTGGCGCGGCAGGCAGTAATGGCAGCCCGAGTGCTGGGCGGAATCACATAGCGCTCGGCGTGCATCTGATGTTCGGAGACGTCATCGACGCGCACCGGCTGAAAAGTGCCCGCACCCACGTGCAGTGTAATGGGCACCACTGCAACACCCTTAGCGCGGATTTTATCGAGCAACTCGTCAGAAAAATGCAGGCCGGCCGTGGGCGCCGCAACAGCGCCGGGCTGCGCGGCATAGACGGTTTGGTAACGTTGTTCGTGGGGTTCGGCCGTGCTCGATTCGGCCGACGCCCTGGGGTCGATGTAGGGCGGCAACGGCATAGAGCCGTGAGCATCAAGCACTTCTATTACAGGCCGCGAGAACCGCAACCGGTAAAACTCACCCGAGCGGCCCAGCATTTCGGCAGCATCCACCACCTCGCCCGAGTCAGCGTCACCAAACTGCAAACCGCGACCGGGCTGCAACGCCTTGCTGACCCTGACCTGGCACAGCGCCTCAAACTCGCTTTCAATGCGCTCCAGCAGCACCTCGGCTGCCCCGCCCGTGTCTTTGCGGGCCTGCATACGCGCTTTCAGCACCTGAGTGTCGTTCACCACCAGCAGGTCACCGGGGTTCAATTGCGCAACTAGATCGCCAAAGCGCAGGTGTTGATTGGCCACCTCATCCACCAGCAACAGACGACTGGCGCTGCGATCGGCCAGTGGAATTTGGGCAATCAACTCGGTTGGCAGAATGTAGTCAAAGTCAGTGAGGCGCATAAGCTTGTGGGATGGGGCCAGATTGGCGCGTTTAAAGGGGCGCGCAGGATACCTTGGTTTCGCCCGTTGACCCAATCGTGACCTTTAGCTAAGGTCACGCTCCCACTGTGCCTGGGTGGCGAAATTGGTAGACGCGCTAGACTCAAACTCTGGTGGTAGCAATACCGTGTCGGTTCGAGTCCGACCCTAGGTACCATATTCTAAGGAGCCCTTCCTGATGTCTGATTCAAGCCCCGTACGCGCAGCCGATGCCCCCATTGGCGTTGAAGTCGAAGCCGGCAAATCTTACTTTTGGTGTTCCTGCGGTAAAAGCACCAGCCAACCGTTCTGCGATGGCTCGCATAAGGGTTCTGACTTTGTGCCTATGAAGTTTGACGCTGACGAATCTAAAAAACTGTTCTTTTGCGCCTGCAAGGCGACCAAAGGTGCGCCGCTTTGTGATGGCAGTCATAACGCCTGATTGATCGTAGTCATGGGTAGCGGATGCGGCCCTACGCACGCACCCTCCCCGATCGCTCAAAGGCGTTCACACCCTAGCCATTAACAATCGTACGGCAGACCTCCGGGCCCACCGAAGAAGACTGGCGATGACACTATCAAGGGCCCTGAACTCACTACCGGCGCGCCCATCGGCAGGCTAATCGTACCGACACCGATGTTGAAGTTGCCCTCACGCAGAGCCAACAACACACTGCTACGCGCTTCGCTAGATAACGCTATTCCACCAGCGACGCTTTGCTGCTCATTAACACTCAAGTCACGCATATCAAACTCCTGAAAAAAGGAGGCTCAGCGTAGAGTTAATGATAGCGGCCCAACTAGCCCTCCCGACCAAAACCCACACAACCCATCGAAAACACGCACAGACCAACCGTCCTTTTACGCGTGATATCAAAATGCCACCAATTTACTTAGCCATCGGCTCGCGCGAGGATGTGTCGGAGTCACGCAAGAAATC
>JALZVT010000081.1 GCA_023300545.1 Pseudomonadales bacterium | reverse complement strand
ATAAGCGCCCTCGCACAGCCTTTCAGATTTTATCTGCTGCAACGCGTACAAGCGGCATTTAGCGCACTGCCAAAGGCTGATCAGCAAAGCGTTCGGGAACTGCTAACTGAGTGCGATATGGCGCAGGTGCTAGACCTCACGCTCACTCGCAGCATAGGCAGACAGAACAACCTCGAAGTGTGGCTTTAGCCTAAAAGAGCACTCTCGGGAGTCACTGCAAAGCAATTTCCTAAAGTTTGTTCATTGGAAATCTATTGAGGAGCTCGCCTGCCTTGCGGGCTCGAATGAACCCTTGCACAGAGAAGGCATCGACCTTACTCCCTTGCGGACGAATAGCTATCTATCCATTTTCGGCATGCATTTCCCGAGTGAGAAAGGCTGGCTGAAAGCCCAGCCTGTAGTATAGATTCTTAGGGAGCTCGCTCGCGTGGCTGCCAATCAGAATCTTGCCAGCACCGCGCTCACGACAAAAGTCGACACAATGGCTGATCATTTTCGACGCCAACCCTTGCCCTCGAAACCTTGGCAGCGTGAACAGATCTTCCACCATTCCCATGCCATTTGGTCCGTTGGTTCCTGATCCATAAGCACATAGTTCACCGGCCAGCTCGGCAAGAAAGAACTGACATTGATCCGCTTTGGCTTGATAGCCAGCAACAATGCCGTCGGTCACCTCTTCACCCAAGGCGATGCTGGTTCGCGCCCCTTCAGCGTGATCAGTCAACACCAGCTTGCGCAGTTCTACCCAATCCGCTGCGCTCACAACGGGTCGCATGCGCGCCTCAGGCAAAGGTTTCATTGACGTTACACCTCCACTGAGCACCATCTGCAACATCGTGGCGTGCACCACATAATTGTTTAACGCGAGGTAAGCGGCAAAGGGTTCGGGCGTGAGCGGATCAATAACAAAGTGTCGATACGACAGGTCGCCAAAAACCACCTTCAGATCTCGCATCAACTCGTTACTTTGCTCAACGGTCTGGGCCTTGATGGCAAACACCTTATTCGACGACCAGACATTCGGATGAGCCTCATCCTGTACGACTGAACAATACGTTAGGTCGGTACGCTTGAGCCCAAGTTGACCGTGGTAGGCGTACATCTCAATGGCAGCCTGCGTGCTCTCACTTGTCATACATTGATTCCATAGCTCACTAGGGCATCCAAAGCTGCCAAGGTCAAATAGTAACTCCTGTAGACTTAGCTTGTGTACAGATCATCTACTAGGAGCCACCATGGAATATTTTGATTGGGCTGTCGGACAGGCAGAAACACGACCCAACAAGGTTGCAATTATTGATATCGACTCGGGTCAAAATCTGACCTACGCAGAGCTCGAAACACGCAGTTCAAACCTTGCCGGATACCTGCAAAGTGCGGGTGTCGTCAAAGGCGAACGTGTTGCCATCTTGTCGCGCAACGCCCCCCACTTCTTTGAGCTGCAGTTTGCCTGCGGCAAAATCGGTGGAATTGGTGTGCCGTTAAACTGGCGCCTGACCGTTCCAGAGCTTGAGTACATTCTCAACGACTGCGCACCCAAGGTATTGATCTATGACCAGCGCTTTGAAGATCAGGCCAAACAACTCCAAACCTTGTGCAACATCGATCAGCTGTTAGCGATCGACTTTGATGCCCACGACGACTACGACAAAATTGTCGAGGCCGACAACAGCTACACCGCCGAGAAGCTCGCCCTCGATGACGTTGGCATGATCATGTACACGTCAGGCACCACCGGCCACCCAAAAGGCGCCATGATCACGCACGGCATGAATTTCATGAACTGCGTCAATCTCGGCATACCCACGCGCATTTCACCAAACACCGTTCAACTGGTGGTGCTGCCCCTGTTCCACACCGGTGGTCTCAATTGCTACGCCAACCCGGTACTACACGCGGGCGGTCAAATCGCTTTGATGCGCGAATTTGAACCGGGCGCAGCATTGCGCCTGCTTGGCGATGCTGACCTGGGCGTCACTCACTTCTTTGCCGTGCCAGCGCCTTACCAATTTATGATGCAGCATCCCGACTTTGCCGCTACCGACCTCACTCGACTCGAGGTAGCCGGCGTTGGCGGCGCTCCCTGTGCCGAGGCCATCCTCAAAGGCTGGACCGACCGCGACGTTGCCATGATTCAGGGTTGGGGCATGACTGAAACCAGCCCAGGCGGAATTGGCCTTGATGCCGCAGACGCGGCACGCAAGATCGGCTCGGCGGGCAAACCGCTCATGCACACCCGAATCAAAATTGTCGACGACAAAGGCAACACACTGCCCCACGGCGAAGTGGGTGAACTCTATATTCGTGGCCCCAACATCACACCCGGCTACTGGAACAATCCGGAAGCGACTGCTGGCACCTTTGACGGCGATTGGCTGAAAACCGGCGATGCTGCTCGCTGCGACGAGGAAGGCTTTGTCTACATCGTCGACCGCTGGAAAGACATGTACATTTCTGGCGGCGAAAACGTCTACCCTGCCGAAATCGAAGACGTGCTGTACCGTTTACCAGAAGTGGCAGAGGCCGCGAGCATTGGTGTGCCTGACGAACGCTGGGGTGAAGCCGGCAAAGCCGTACTTGTACTAAAGCCTGGCAAAACGCTTGAAGCTGACGCCGTCATCGCCCACTGCTTGGCCAATCTTGCCAAGTTTAAAGTGCCCGCCTCGGTAGAATTTATCGACGCCTTGCCACGCAATGCCACCGGAAAGGTATTGAAGCGAGTGCTGCGCGAGCGCTATGTGTCTGAGTCAGCGCCCGCGATTTCCTAAGCCACACTGACTACCCCGTCGCGCAATAGCTTAGCGCGACGGGGTAATACCAAACTCGGCCATGACTTCGGCCTGATGTTCACCTAACAGTGGCGGCGCCTGGTACAAGCCCGTGGGCGAATTCATGAACTTTATGGGGCTTCCGGCCAATGACAGCTCTGGGTTATCTCCCGGCGGTTGATACGACTCCAGAATTTCCCGTGCAGCAACGTGGGGATCTTCAAACACTTCGGCTAGCGTATTGGCCGGGCCAACCGGCACCTTGCCACCCAACACACCAACAATCTCTTGCTTGCTAAGATTGGACGTCCAGGCCGCAACCTGAGCATCTGCAAATTCTTTGTTCGCGGCACGACGCCGGTTACTGCTGGTGCGCTCGTCACTGATCAGATCGTTCCGCCCCATGGCCGTACACAGATGCACCCAATGGTTTTCAACAGGTGCCGCGATCGCAACCCGGCCGTCACTCGCGGGAAACAAACCAAAGGGCACCAAGGCTCGAATACCCGGCTTTGCGAGTTTTTTAGTAAGGCCATAAGCCGCGATGTTAGCGCGCAGCAGCGTCATCGATGCGTCGTACATGGCCACATCAAAAAACTCACCCACTCCCGTGCTGCGCGCCTGGTGCACAGCGGCCAGCAAACCCAATGCCATCAAGGTTCCGGGATACATGTCAGAAATCGCCAGGGAATACAGATCACCCGAGGCTTCCACCAGTCCGCCAGCGCTCTGCCCCGCTACATCAAGACAGGGCCAGTCGGCATAGGGACTTTCGCCGGTACGGGGGTCGCCGTAGCCACGCACCGCACCGTAGACAATTTTGGGATTACGCGCCGAGATGACGTCATAGCCAACACCCAACTCATCCATAACGCCGGCGCGCATGTTCTCCACCACCGCATCAGCCTGCTCACACAGTTGCAGCAACACCTCTCGATCGGCAGCTGTTTTTAAATCAAGACACACGCTGCGCTTGTTGCGATTAACACCGGCAAACGACATGCCGTAATCGACACCCTCGTCATCGCGTTTCCAGGGGTGTGCGTAGTCCGGCGGAAACGGCGGCACAACTCGAAAGTTATCCCCCCTTGGCGGTTCAACCTTAATAACATTGGCACCCATATCTGCAAGCAGTGCGGTGCCAAATGGTCCCGCATAGGCCATCGTGCAATCGATGATGGTGATGTCTTGCAGAGGACCCGTTCGCTCAGAATTTGGCATACGCGCTTTTCCTCAATAGGTTAATCAATCAAGAATTCAGTTCGCCAGGATTTAGTTCGGGCTGCAGATGGTTGTAGATAACCCGCAACTGTTCCAGCAACGCATCACTGGTGCGATGACCCAGCTGAAACAGCGGCACACAATCAATCGACACATGATCAAAGCCAAGCTGCTTAAGCTCCACCAACCGCTCTAGCATCAACTCAGGTTCTGCGTAAAACCGTTTGCGCTTGGCTTTATCTAGTGCGCCCGGCGATAACGACATTTGCAAGCCGATGCTAGCCGGATCTCTGCCGGCTTTATCCGCAAGCTCATGCAGCTGCGCAATGCTTGCGGCGAGCGGCTGGTCACCAGGAGCGCTCATAGCCATCCAGCCATCGCCAAGCGTCGCGCAGCGCTTAAGAGCCGCTTGCTTGGTGCCGCCTATCCAAATCGGCAGGGCTTTACCCTGAGGTGGCTTCGGCTCCATCGCGATGTCGTCCGCCTGATAAAACTCGCCTTTGAAATGCACGTGCTCGTCGGAAAAATAGGCGCGCAACAACGCAATCGCCTCATCCATTCGTTGACCACGAGTCGCAAAGTCTTCATCAAGCGCTTCGTACTCGCTGCGTTGCCAGCCAACACCAACGCCCAACCGAACCCTGCCCCCAGACAGTGTATCGAGTGTGCTCACTTGTTTGGCCACCAACGCGGGCTGTCGCTGCGGCAACACCATCACCCCAGTGCCCAGTCGAATAGTGCTGGTGATTGCTGCCGCATAAGACAACGTCATCATCGCTTCCAGAATAGGCATCTGGGGCGAATAGAAGGGTGCTCGTCGGGTTTCTGTCGGATAACCCATGAGCACGTGATCAAACATGTCGAGTTCATCAAAGCCGATGGCCTCGATGCCGCGAATCAGGCGGCTAACACCCTCGCCGCCTTCGCGATACATAACACTCGGAAATACGACCGCAGTTTTCATCAGCCAGCGGGGCTCGCCAGGTATTTCTGCGGATTGTCTTTAATGGTGGTGCGATGCAGCTCGCGTGCGTGACCGTCGTAACCGCTATTGGCTTTGTGCAACACACTGCGGTTGTCCCATATCACCAGCATGTTCTCTTCCCACTTATGGGTGTACTGGAATTCTTCCCGGGTTTGCCACTCGTACATCTCCATCAATAACGGCTGAGCTTCTTCTCGCGTCATGCCCTCTATATCGAGGATATAGCCGAAGCAGCCGAACAGTGTGCGATGGCCCGATTCTGGATGGGTTCGAATCAACGGGTGGCCCTGAATTTTTCGGGCCTCCTCAGAAAACAGAATTTTCATACTCCGATCAGACCCTTGCTCACGCTCGCCGTAGGTGCCATCTGGCGCGTACGCCACTGCCGCTGAGTGCAGCCCCACTTTATCTTCAAGACGGCTGCGCAACTCTGCTGGCATTTCTGCGAGCGCTTTCTGCTGATTGATAAAACCAGTATCGCCACCAACCGGCGGTATGACGTGGCTATAGAGGCAGGTGCCTATCGGTGGCTGCTCCTTAAAACTCCAGTCGGTGTGCCATGCCTCGGCAAATACCGGCGCGGTTTCATCAGCTCGCCGAGTTAGCGCCACCACAGGAGTGTGTTTCGAAATTGATTCGAAGAACGGGTCATCGCCGATGCCACCCAACGTATGAGTAATGCGTACAAGGTCTTCGTCCGTTAGATTTTGATTGGGAAACACCAAAACGTGGTGTTCGAGCCACGCCCGACGAATTTCGACCAGATCTTCTGAAGACATCGACTCTGCCATGTCGACGCCACGTACAACGGCGCCACAGGCTTGCCCCGTAGGCTCAATAGTGAGGTGTTTGCTCAAAATGATTACTCCATTAAGCCGGCTTTAGGGTTTCTGAAACGATTTGACTGATCTTCACCTTCGCGAGGGTCGAGGCATTCAAAATCTTTTTCGACCAGCAGCTCGAGCCTGCCATCAGCAATAGGTGCGCTAACCACTACTGACACTTCCGTTTCAGTCAGCGCCCAGTGCTTGGCCTGCGCTTGGCTCAGAACAACGCGAATGCAACGATCACTAAAACCGGCTGTTGTTTCTTCTGCCGTGCTCGACGCACTTAACTGATAGTAAAATACCTCTCCGGAGGGAAAATGCGTTTTGCACTCTACGCTTTCCATTCGACCGATCTGTTCTACTTCGTCGCGATTCAGCCGCAACCGAATGCTGCTGTCATGAATTCTGATCTTCAACCGGCATGCCCCCGCGTTATCAAGCCTGAATGATGACAGTCTAGCGCAGACCAGCCAGCGGCAGTGAGCCTGATCGGTCAGCCATGTACGCGGGCACTGGCCGGATCAAACAGCGGCCGCAAAAGTGAGTTCATCGCGTGCATGCCTATTGGCCGCAAATCAAACGCCTTGTCCGCCTCAAGCAGTGCCTCAAAAACGTGTGCTGCAAATTCCGTGTGTCATGCGTGAGGCACGAACCACTGCATACCCAAGCTCAATTTCCTGGGATGTCGCAAAGCCAAACGCGTCATTCGACAAATCAGCCGAGGTGATGATTTTATTGTTGCATATTACATGAGTACTCACGCATTATGCACGCATGAACACACCCCAACACAGCCTCAACCTGCTCCTCGACAGCGCGCGCCTGCTGGAGCGCCGCCTCAGCACCGCGCTGTCGAACATCCGTGGCATTAGCTTCAGCGAATACCGAATTGTCTCTAACCTGAACACTGAGTTTGACGGCCGCGCTACCCGAGTCGACCTCGCCGCAGCCGTTGGGCTTACGCCATCAGCAATCACCCGTGCATTGATCCCACTGGAGAAGCTCGGCTACCTGACCACTGAAAAAAGCGCCCGCGACGCCCGGCGCAGCATGGCGGTGTTAACCGCTGCCGGCACCGAATTGGCAAACGACGCCCAGAGTGTTGTCGACGATGTGCTAAGCGGCCTGCCGATGGACGAGCTCGACACTGACAACCTGGCAGGCTTTCATCAGGAACTGCTTAGCCTTTCAAATCACACCGCGAGCCGGCGGGCGTAACCATGAAAGAGCTCGACCTAAACAGCGGCGCCCTAGCGCCTGTCGCAGCCGAAATTGAGCTCGACGATCTGCCCGTTATTGGCAGCATCCCACAGGGCTTGGCGGGCACACTGATTCGCAATGGTCCGAATCCGCTGAACGGTCTCTTCGAGGGCAGCGGCGTACTGTCTTGGTGGCCGGAAGCCGCGATGTTGCATGCCACTCGCTTAAATGGCGCCACAGGCTCAACAAGCTATCGCAACCGTTGGGTACGTACGCACAATTGGGCTATACACAACAACGCAGCAAACCCAGATCAATTTCCGGCAACCAATCCCAACGTCAATCTCATCAACCACGCGGGAGAATTGCTTGCCCTTGCCGAAGGCGGCGCACCAGTGGCAACCAACATTGAGCTTGCAAGCCTTGGCCCAGCACGCCATCACTCGGGCTTGGCTAACGCCGTTACCGCACACCCAAAGGTTGACCCGCGCACCGGCGAGCTAATGAGCTTTCGGGCAAACTGGGAAGCGCCGTTTCTTAGCTACAACGTGCATTCAAAAACGGGAGAGGCGCTACACAGCACGGCAATCGACGTGCCTGCACCGGCAATGATGCACGACATGGCAATCACAACAACGCACAGCGTCTTTTTAGATTTAAACGTGGCGTACGACTTTTCATTGTTTGCCAAGGGCTACCGCATTCCCATTTGCTGGCAAAACTCGCGAACCGCACGCCTTGGAATCATCCCCCGCACAGGCGACGACAGTGAAACACTCTGGATAACCATAGAGCCGTGCTTCATTCAGCACGTCATTAATGCGTACAACCATGACGCTGACACTATCGTACTAGACGTCATGCGCTATTCGCACTATTTGCAATTGGATGAAAGTGGCAGCGGTTTTCAGCCTGATCCGCTGGCAACGCCCTGGCGTTACACCATTAACCTGCAAAGTGGCACCGCACAGGAAACACAACTCCATGCGCTCAACATGGAGTTGCCGCGCATCAACGAAATTTTCACCGGCCTACCCTACCGCTACACCTACGCGGTCGAACAACCCAGCAACGAAGAGATGCGCGGCATCTGCAAACTGGACGTCACCAATGGCAACATCACGCGGTTTGAGTTGCCACGCGGCGATCAAAACAGCGAGCCGGTGTTTGTGGCGGATTCGAAGGGCCACGACGAAGACAGTGGCTGGGTTATCACCTGTGTGTACCGCGAAAAAACCCACACCACCGACGTTGTCATTCTAGACGCGAAGAACATTGCGGCTAAGCCGCTGGCAACAATACCGCTACCTTGCCGTATACCGGCGGGCTTTCATGGCATTTGGGTAGCGGCCTGAGCCAACAGAGAACTAAGCCTCTAATAGCCCAATCTCTATCAAGCGCTGGGTTAAATACTCATCTGCCGTAATAGACGTCTCATACCGATTGGGATTGTCTTTGCTGATACAGCTCGGCAGGGTCGCGATTTCAAAGTCTGGGTTCGGGTGCCAAAAGTAGGGAATGGAATAGCGCGACTCACCCGTGTAGGCCGCGGGCACATTAACCACGCGGTGGGTAGTAGAGGGCAGCACATGGTTGGTGAGCCGCTGCATCATGTCGCCAATGTTCACCACGATGGTGCCCGGCAGCGTGCTGACCGGAATCCACTGACCAGTACGAGTCAGAATTTCTAACCCTGGTTCTTCTGACCCCACCAACAGTGTGATCAGATTGATGTCTTCGTGGGGTGCCGCGCGCAGTGAGGGCGTGTCGCGCTTTGCAATCGGCGGATAATGCAGCGGCCTTAGAATCGAGTTTCCCACGTCGCCGGTTGCGCGAAAGAAATCGAACGGCAGCTCAAGGTAAACCGTTAGCGCCTCTAGAATGCGGTGACCCAGTTCATCCAACGCGTCATACAGCGGATAAACGCGCTCCTCAAACCCGTCAATCTGGCTCGGCCAGATATTCGGAAACAGGCTACGATGATGCTCAACGCCCGGCGGCATCTCACGCCCCACGTGCCAAAATTCTTTCAAATCGGGGTGGTTACTGTCTTTGGCAGTTTCTATACCAAACTGAGTATAGCCTCGAGCCCCGCCTTCGCCGGTTGCGCTGAGTTCTTTCTGCGCCAGCGGTAACGCAAAAAATTCACGCACGGCAGCGTAAGCATCACCAATCACCTGATCGCTAATACCGTGACCAACAATGCCGCAAAAACCAAACTCTTCATAAGCCCGGCCATGTTCGGCAATTAGATCAGCATTGTTAAGCATGCCGGAAATATCCAGCACGGGAATTTCAGGCGTAGTAGATTTTTGATCGGTCACGGGGTTGGTTCCTCACTCACACCGAGTTGTTGCAAGACTCTATTGGCATGGCCGGTTAGGCCAGATGCAGGAAAAAGCTGGCGATAGCTGCGCTCATCAAATTGGCAAGCGTTGCCGCCAGCAACGCACGCATACCCAGCGTAGCAATCTCTGAACGGCGACTTGGTGCCATTACACCCAACCCGCCAAGAAGAATGGCAATGGATGAAAAATTCGCAAAACCGCAGAGCGCAAAGGTCACCACGGCACGAGTATGTTCACTCAACGAATCGCCATTGGCCACCAGATTGATGTAGGCCAAGAACTCGTTCAACACCAGCTTTTGACCAATGTAACTGCCGGCTTGACCCGCCTCCGACCAGGGCACGCCCAGCAACCAGGCGATGGGGCTGAACAGATAGCCCAACACGCCTTCAATGCTCAGATCATTAAAGCCCGCCAGCGAACCGAGCCAGCCCAGTGCGCCATTCAAGAGCGCTATGATAGCGACAAAAGCGATTAGCATGGCGCCCACATTCACCGCCAGCATCATGCCGCTGGTTGCACCCTGCGCCGCCGCGTCGAACACATTGACCGGTGTGACGTCTTCGACATCATCAATGGCCTCATCGACCACCCGCGGCACCTCGTTGGTTGCCGGCAGCAGTAATTTGGCCATTGCCAAACCGCCCGGAGCCGCCATAAAGCTGGCCGCAATCAGATACTTAAGCTCAACCCCAATAGCCACGTAGCCGGCCATGGTTGCGCCGGCAACGGAGCACAGGCCACCTACCATCACAGCAAACAACTCAGAGCGAGACATGCGTGACAAATACGGGCGAATCGCAATGGGCGCTTCGGTTTGACCGATGAAAATATTGGTGGCCGCAGCCAATGACTCAGGCGAACTGGTCTTGAGCAATTTGCTCAGCCCACCACCAATAAACCGCACAATCCACTGCATGGCACCGATGTAGTAGAGCACCGATATCAGCGACGAGAAGAAAATAATGGCCGGCAGAACCTGGAAGGCAAAAATGAAGCCCATTTTGTCGGAGAAGGCCATGTCACCAAACATGAAGGCGATGCCGTCTTGGGCGTAGTTAAGCACCTGCCCAACACCCTGGGTAATGCCCTCGAGCACGACTCGACCGGCCGGCACATAGAGCACCAGCGCGCCAAGCAACGCCTGCAGCAGCAACGCAAAACCAACGGTGCGCCAATTAACGGCAGACCGGTTTGTCGAGCTGGCAAAGGCGATGCCAACCAGTACAGCCATGCCTAAAAGACAGATAAGCGCGCTCAAGGTGCGGCCCTCAGGGAGTTCAAAACGCTACTGTCTCACAAACGACGCACCCCTCGCTAATAGACGACTCGTTGATATAGTAGAGGCTGATACAGCACATTATTCAGGCTGCTTTTATGGCGCGCTTAACCAAAGTACACGCAGACCACAAACCCACAGGCGTGGCCCTGACCGACGAACGCGGCAGCACCACCTGGGCAGAACTCAATAGCCGGGTTAACCAGATCATGGCCGCATTTGCTGCCAATGGCATTACCGGCGGCGACACCATTGCCGTGTTTGCGGGCAACTGCCGCGAATATTACGAACTAATGGCCGCCGCCAATCACGCCGGCGTCATCTACGTGCCGGTCAACTGGCACTTCACCAGCGACGAACTCGACTACGTGGTGCGCGACTCAGGCGCAAAACTGGTGTTTGTCGAAGACCGCTACGTCGACATCGCAGCCCCGGTAAACGCAGCGCCCCGTGTTGCGATCCGCGCCGACCAAGACGGGTTTGAAAATTTTGAGAGCTGGCTGGGTAGTCAATCAAACGCAGAACCAGACACCCAGGCTATGGGTGGGCCGATGTTTTACACCTCCGGCACCACCGGCCGCCCCAAAGGCGTGAAGTCGAGTTCTGGCGGCGGCCAAGCCCCGCTTGAGATGCTCGACATGATGGCTAACGGCATGTCTGGCATGCTGTCTATACCTGGCGACGGCAGCACCTTTATCTGTGGTCCGGTTTACCACAGCGCCCAGTGGGCGTTTTCGTTTCTGCCGCTGCTTGCCGGCAGCCGCGTTGTCATGCGCCACAAGTTTGATGCCGCCGAGTCGCTTAAGGTTATCGACGAAGAGCAAATCACCAACGTGCACCTGGTGCCCACCCAATTCAGCCGCATGCTAAAAGTAGACGACGATTCTCGTGCCGCGTTCGACGGTTCGAGCCTCAAGATCGTCTGGCACGGCGCCGCCCCCTGCCCACCCGAAGTTAAGCGCCGCATGATTGATTGGTGGGGTCCGGTGGTGAGCGAATACTATGGCTCAACTGAAGGTTCCATCGTCAGCATGTGCAGTGCGCAAGAGTGGCTGGATCGTCCGGGCACGGTCGGCAAGCCATCACCAATGGTTGAGATTCGCGTGGTCGACGACAACGGTGATGTTGTGCCTGCAAAAGAGTCTGGCGAGATTTACGTCAAAAATTTAATGGGCACCGATTTCGAATACCACAACGAACCGGAAAAAACGAAAGCCGTGCATCTCGAACCCGGCGTGTTCACCTTTGGTGACATCGGCTATTTTGACGACGACGGTTATCTGTATTTAAGCGACCGCAAGATCGACATGATTATTTCTGGCGGGGTAAACATTTATCCGGCAGAGATCGAAGGTGTGCTTGCAACCCATCCGGCGGTAAGCGATGTTGCCGTGTTTGGCATTCCACATGAGGAATTTGGCGAAGAAGTTAAGGCAGCGGTAACGCTGATTGACGGGCAAACCGAAAGCCCAGAGCTGAGTGAGAGTCTTATCGCTTTCTGTCGCGAGCAACTGGCGGGTTACAAGGCCCCCAAAAGCATCGACTACGTCGAAGAAATGCCTCGTCATGAAACGGGCAAACTTTATAAGCGACTGCTGAAAGACAAATATTGGGAAGGCACCGGGCGCTCGATCTAGAACGCCCGTTCCATCCTAAGGGAAGGGCCAAGTCTAGGGCTAAGCCCTAGCTAACGTCGAAACGATCCAGGTTCATCACCTTCACCCATGCCGCAGCAAAGTCCTTAACAAAGGCCTCTTGGGCATCGTCGGCGGCGTAGACTTCAGCAACCGCTCGCAAAATCGAGTTGGAACCGAAGACCAGGTCATTGCGAGTACCGGTCCACTTCACGTCGCCACTGGCACGGTCACGTCCTTCGAAGATATCCTGCCTGTCTGAAACCGGACTCCACTGGGTGGACATATCGAGCAAGTTCACAAAGAAATCAGTGGTCAGCTTACCCGGCTGGGCCGTCAGCACACCGTGCTGAGAGCCATCCGAATTGGTGTCGAGTACACGCAAGCCACCAACCAGCACGGTCATTTCAGGCGCCGTCAAACCCAGTAAGGCTGCTTTGTCGACCAGGGTCGCCTCAGCCGCGCGCTTTGGCTCGCTACCCAGATAGTTTCGAAAGCCATCGACTGTCGGTTCGAGTACCGCGAAAGAAGCGACGTCTGTGTGCTCTTGAGTGGCATCAGTTCGACCCGGCGTAAAGGGTACGCTCACCGATGTTCCAGCCTCTTTTGCTGCCTGCTCAATAGCAACACAACCGCCCAGAACAATTAGATCTGCGAGTGAAGCCTTGCCGCCGAACTCTTTCTGAATGCCTTCCAGTGCCGTTATCACACCGGCCAGTTCAGCGGGCTTGTTAACGGCCCAGCCTTTCTGCGGTTCCAGACGAATGCGGGCACCGTTGGCACCACCACGCTTATCGCTGTTACGAAACGTTGACGCGGACGCCCACGCCGTCGACACCAGCTGCGACACTGATAACCCAGAACCGGAAATTTTTTGCTTAAGCGCGGCAACGTCTGACTCACTCAGCGCAGTACCGCTCGATGCCGGCACGGGGTCTTGCCAGATCAAGGTTTCTGTCGGTACTTCCGAACCCAGGTAACGCGACGCTGGCCCCATATCCCGGTGAGTAAGTTTGAACCAAGCCCGAGCATAGGCGTCAGCAAACTCATCGGGGTTAGCGTGAAAGTGCGCTGAAATTTTCGCGTACTCAGGGTCAAGCTTTAACGCCATATCAGCCGTGGTCATCATCAGCGATTCGGTGCGCGATGCATCGTGTGCTGCTGGCGCCTGGGCCGCATTAGATTGTGCGGTAGGTGCCCATTGCTGATGCCCGGAAGGACTAGTAACCAGTTCCCAATCGTAGCCAAGCAGCGCGTCAAAATAGCCCATGTCCCACTGAATCGGATTGGCGGTCCAGGCGCCTTCAAAACCGGCAGTGGTGGTATCGCCACCCTTGCCTGTGCCATGGCTATTGATCCAGCCAAAGCCCATTTCTTCGATGGCTGCGCCTTCTGGTTCGACACCGACCTTATCTTCCGGGCCAGCACCGTGGCCTTTACCAAAGGTGTGTCCGCCAGCAACGAGTGCGACCGTTTCGTAATCATCCATCGCCATTCGAGCAAATGTATCGCGAATGTCGAACGCCGACTTGAGCGGGTCGGGTACACCGTTAGGGCCTTCTGGGTTTACATAGATCAAACCCATCTGCACCGCACCAAGAGGTTCTTCCAACTCGCGGTCATCGCCATAGCGTTTGTCGTCGAGCCACTCGGTTTCGGGGCCCCAGTAAATATCTTCTTCGGGTTCGAAAACGTCAGCACGCCCACCGGCAAACCCAAAGGTTTTGAAGCCCATAGACTCCATTGCCACGTTGCCAGCAAGAATCATCAAGTCGGCCCAGGAAATTTGACGACCGTACTTTTGCTTGATCGGCCACAGCAGACGACGCGCTTTATCGAGGTTGCCGTTATCGGGCCAGCTGTTTAGGGGCGCAAAGCGTTGGGATCCGGATGAGGCACCGCCTCGTCCATCCTGAATACGATAGGTACCAGCGCTGTGCCACGCCATGCGCACAAATAACCCGCCATAGTGGCCAAAGTCGGCTGGCCACCAGTCTTGGGAATCAGTCATTAACGCGGTGAGGTCTGCTTTCAACGCCTGCAGATTGAGACTTAAAAATTCTGTGCGATAGTCAAACTCGGCGCCCATAGGGTCAATCAAGGGGGAGTTCTGGTTAAGAACTTTTGTGTTGAGTTGGTTAGGCCACCAGTGCGCATTGGCTGTGCTGCCGGTCGCTTGCTCTTTGTTGGCACCGTGCATTACGGGGCATTTTCCTTCGTTACTCATTAGAATTCCTTTAATCTGTCTATAGCCATAGAGTCTCACCGAACCACGGCAACGGCCAATGAATAATTTCAACGAGAACAATAGGCTTTGCCTATCCATCAGGCTTTGCTTATCCATCTAAAACTGGGCATCGTAGTATTTGGCAGGTTGACTGACTACACCGCAGACATTCACAGGAGCAACACCAATGGCTGAAGCCGTAATTGCAACCGAGCATGCCCCATTCGAACTATTGCATCTGAGCCCCGGCATCGGCACTGAAGTGCACGGCATCGATCTGCGCGATGATCTAAGCGACGCAACAATCAACTGGTTGTCGAGTTTGCTGGTCGAACGCAAAGTCATTTTCTTTCGCGACCAAAACCTCTCGCGCGAACAACATATTGTATTTTCTAAACGCTTTGGTGAGCTTGAAGTACACCCCTTCACCGACAACAACGCCGAACACCCCGAGCTTATTGAACTGCACAACAACCGAGAGCGCCCGCCCACCATCAACAAATGGCACAGCGACGTTACTTGGCGGCACTCGCCATCGCTCGGCTCATTACTACGCGCCCGGGTGATTCCAGAAGTAGGTGGTGACACCCTGTTTGCCAACATGGAAGCCGGTTACGACGCTCTTGATGACAACACTAAAGCCAAAATCGAAAAGCTCGAAGCCGTGCACGACAACACCACCTTTTTAAACGGCATGATCGAACGCGGCGCGAGCGAGGCCGAGGTCGACGCCATGCGCGCAAAGTTTCCACCGGTAACTCATCCGGTGGTTCGCACTCATCCCGTCAGCGGCAAAAAGTCGATCTACGTCAACAAAGTGTTTACGCGCTACATTAAGGGTATGGACAAAACAGAGTCAGACGCGCTGCTGCAAACGCTCTATCACCAAGCCTGGGTGCCCGACTATCAGTGCCGCTTTCGCTGGCAGCCCGACTCAATCGCCTTTTGGGACAATCGCGCCGCACAGCACTACGCAGCGGCAGACTACTGGCCCGAGGTACGCCACATGGAACGCGTTACGGTGATCGGCGAAAAGCCGTTTTAAGACTGCGACTTATCGATGGCGCTGGCCGAGTTACGCCGCACAAAAGCCAACACGCCAAACACCACAATCAGCAGCAGGCTGATACCAATACCGCCCATCTTTACGGGCGTTAACACGTCTTTCAGAAACAACCAGTTCGGGTTACCTGACAGCGCGAGCATCTGGGTAACATTCTCGGCAAAGTCGCAGTCAACACCAATAAGACCCGGCCACACCGCCCAACTGCGCTTAGCACCCGCCAGTCGCGCAACCATCCCGGCAAAAAAGGCGCCATACACCAGCGGATACAACGTATCGAGTAACGCGGTTATCCAGAAATGAAAGTTCTTCTGCTCAGCATCAAGAGCCTCAAGCCACAAAAGCGCCATCGAACCCGTAGTGGCCTCATCCAAAAAATGCCCGTTAACCTTTGAGGTAAGCACCACAAAGGCCACACTCACCAACACTGTTAATATAAAGGTCACCCACAACACTTTGGTTTGTGACAGCCAGTTCAACACGCCATTCATAACCGCATCCTCAACACAGGTGCACAAACCATACCCCGGCAGCAGTCATTTTCCCATTTGCTCCGGGCGGCGTAGTATCAAGCCTTAGTGACCACCTCAGCCAAGCGAGAACAAACCAATGACAGACACAACCAATCAAGGCAGTGCCGAAATGCAGGCCACCGCACAGGCCATCCGCGAGGCCCAAATGTTTGGCGGCGACGCCGTTGACGTGGTTGGCATGCGCGAAATGATGGAAGCGGGCAATCTACCTTTGCCTGAAGGCGCGACTCGCTCTGACTTCGAGAAAGAAGGCATTAGCCTGTGTCACATCGGCGCACCCGAAGCCCGTAACGATCGTGGCGTGCTCTACCTGCACGGCGGCGGTTACGTTCTGGGTTCGCTGAATACCCATGCTGAACTCATGGCGCGATTTGCCGCGTCTTGTCGCGCACCGGTCCTGGGCGTTGATTACCGGCTCGCACCAGAGCACCCGTTCCCAGCAGCAGTAGATGATGCCGTGGCGGCCTATGACCGACTGGTTGAGCAGGGCATCAAGCCGGAATCCATTGTATTGGCTGGCGATTCTGCAGGTGGTGGTCTTGCGCTTGCGTGCATGCTGGCCCTAAAGGCGGCTGGCAAACCCATGCCTGCTGGTGCTGTTCTGCTCTCACCCTGGTCCGATCTCACCGCAACCGGCGACAGCATTAACACCCGCGCTGACGTCGACCCCATGATTTCCCCGGCGCTATTGCAGCCCATGGCGGACACCTATGTGGGCACCGCCAACCCTGGCGATCCTCTTATCTCACCGCTGTTCGGCGACCTGACCGGGTTACCGCCACTCCTGATACAGGTGGGTGATTTCGAAATCTTGCTCGACGATTCAACGCGTCTCGCAAAAGCCGCTGAGGCCGCAGGCGTTGAAGTAGAGCTTGAGATCTTCCCCGGCGGCTTCCACGTGTTCCAGAATCAACCGCAGTTGCCGGAATCGGCCCAGGCACTCACGTCGATCGGTAAGTTCTTCGACCGGGTGACCGCGTAGATTCATGCCTCCTTAAAGTCGAGTCATAGCCTGATGAGCTTCTTCGAGTTTGTGATGGTACTGGTCGGGGTGGTCGGTGCCATCGCATTCAGTTGGTAACCCGGTAACACGCCACTTCGTCCGTCCCGTTGCCGTTTCGTCGCACGCATCATCCAAACAACCGTCACCGGGTTAACCTGAATGCTCTATTGAATCGGGGCAACAGATGCGGATCATCACCGCGCTTGCAAACTTTTCGACCGCGATCCTGGTGCTCACCGGCCCAGCAAGCGCCACCGAAGCGGGCTTTCGTGTTGAAGCTTTTCACGATGAGTTGCGTGATCGACCGATCATGCTCGACTGGTGGTACCCCGTCGAAAACCAGCCCGCTGAAGAATTTAACTATGGGCTCGGCCGCGGCCGTCTTGTAGAAGCAGGTAAAATAGCCAAGGGGTCTTTCCCGCTTGTGCTTTTATCCCACGGCGCTTTTGGCAGCGCGCGAAACTACAGCTGGATCGCTGAACACCTGGCTCGCAGTGGCTACCTGGTTGCTGGAATTTCGCACTTTGGCGAATCTTATGTCTATGGCGCCGACACCATCGACCCGAGTGCTGTGCTGCGCTGGTGGCAACGCCCAACAGATGTAACTGCCGCATTGTCGTTCATAACAACCGACAGCAAATTGGCCAACTACGTTGACGCGAAACGCATCGCATTTATCGGCCATTCGTCGGGCGGAGCAACCGCGATGAGTTTGGCGGGCGTTGTGTTCGATGATCAGAAAATGGGGGACTACTGTAAAACTAAGGCCGCAAACGCCGACCGAGGCTGTGACTACGCAGACGTAAGCGGCCCCCATCCGCCCAAGAAAGCCATCCAATCCACCAAAACTGATTTTTCAGATCCACGCATTCAAACCTTTGTTGCGCTCGACCCGGCGCTCGGCCCCGGATTTTCTGATTTCACCGAAGTCGACATCACAATTCGAATGCTGATTGTGGGGTCGGTGCAAAACGACTTCCTACCGTTTGCACATCACGCAGAACACCTCGCCAAAAACTTGCCGACTGCCAAGCGCCAGTGGCTCGATAACGGAGCCGGGCATTTCATTTACCTGGACGAATGCTCACTAGAGCTTGCCGCGAATGGTATCTCTCTATGCTCAGACAGATCGGGCACATCCAGAAACGCGGTTCACAAAATGCTTGCAGGGGTGATCAGTGATTTCTTAAGTGGGCGTCTTCACCAGTGAATCTAGCACCGGCTTAAAGCAATCCGCTGCAGGATCCTGATCCTTGCCTACACTTCAATCACCCATGCTGTCGATGTAGGACTCGTTGTCATATTTTCGCAATAAAATTCGCGCAGTCAATCTCGTCGAGCTAATTGTCGTTATTGTGTTGCTGGGAATTCTTTCAAGCATATCGCTACCTCGACTGTTTAGCCTGACCTCTAGTGCTTACGCATCAAGCTTGGCTCGGCTGAAGGGCTCACTTGCGACCGGTGCAGCGGTAGTGAATGCAGAGGCCCGACTTCAGGGTTTAGAAAGTCGACGGAACCTAGCTTTCGATATTGACGGAGATAACATCACTGATTTCCCAATACACTCTGGACACCCGGCCGTGGCAAACGACTGCGAAATATTTCTCGGCGGGCTACAGCGTTGGATACAGATGGATCTACCGACAACCTGTGTGGCCGGCCAAGCCGTAGGAACAAAATGGCGCGGGGTGCTAGCCTGGAACACCTTTCATTTCATGCCGGCCGAATTCGACTCCATCAGCGAAGACTGTTTTGTGAGCTATCGAGAAGCCACTTCCAGCGGAGATGATGGATTTGCTCGCGGCACACCTTTGGATTCAATTCGGGTGACTCTCGTTACGAGTGGTTGCTAACAACCTGAGGCCGTTCGTCAGGCTTGATTCTTTACTAGACCAATCCAACTACCGTATTCATCAGCACCCTGCCCAGACCTACCCTTTGAGCTAGTGGGTCAACGTACAAATGGTGTATGAACCAATCGGGCTCCCAGATCGACGCGTAGGCGACGATTTGTCCATTTAGCAGGCCCACCAGAATTCGCTCGCCTTCCGTTTCCCTCTCAAAGTCTGCCAAATCGATTTTTCTAGGAAAGTCGGAGAAGGCGCTATTCCAGGCGTTGATGTGGATTATCGCGCAAGCGGCATGCTCGCCGCGCGCGATCTCGCGAATCTCGAACTTTGAATCGTGGGTCATTTAGAATTTCTAATGGGTAGTTGCCCGTTGTTGGAGTATGTGGAGCAGATCCCGCCGGTCAATTGCCGCCAATGGGTTGCCAGTGTAGGTTTAGTGACCATGCAATCCTACAAAAAATCAGGCACCCATCTATTCTGCGGCCATTGGAACGGTTCGCCTGTCGAGATAGGCGTCACTGAGGTGCTGCACGACGTTCCTTCGTCTGAGCAGCTTCACTTCCACGATTATCACGAGTACTACGTCATCCTCGAAGGCGAAGGCGCCCTGGAAGTTGATAACTCGATAATTCGGCTAGAGGCTGGATCGACAGTTATGGTTGAACCCGGAGAGAAGCATCAGGTTGTTGCGGTTGGCAGAGACGGGATTCGATGGGTAATTATAAAAGAGCGTTCAATACCAGACAGTAAACACATCGTCTAACTGCCCTGGCAGCGAGAACAGCTTGCTGCGCTTATCGATGAGATAATTCGACTTGCGGGGCTTGGCTCATCTAATTATGCGGACGGCGCCGGTGTCGCTGACCTTAGGCGACGCTGGCAGGCTCGCGCCGGATGACGCCACGGTTTCAGGGGAACTCCAGCGAAATTCGTCGATTCTCGAAAGGCTGCAACGGGCATCGGTTTCCCAGTTAGCAGACGTCGCCAGGGCTGCTGGCAATCCGTATTGACGGCCAACAGCAGACGGCTAGCTCTTGGCTACTTCGAAGCTTGCGATCAGGTTCCCATAGAAAGGGAGATGCGCGCCCATGGTTTCGGCTAACCCTTGGCCGGTGGATGCCCGCCAGTCAACTTGAAGTTCAGCCGCAACACCAACCCAAGTCATCGGCTGGACGCCGGCTTGCACCATTCGAGCCAAGGCAACTTCCTGCACAAGCTTGTTCCATGTGCCAGAGGCATCAATGACCGCGTAGACTTCGTAGCCAGCTTCAAGCGCGGACAATGCGACAAAAGCCACGCAGACCTCCGTGGAAACACCCGCAATGATCAACTTCTTTCGGTTAAGCTCTTTTACCTCATCAACAAACTCTGGGTTGGTCCACGCATTGATTTCGCCAGGACGATGAACAATGGGCGCGTCTGGTAGTGTTTCGGTGATGATCGGCAAGACAGGGCCATTGGGGCCATCAGCTGCAGAGGTCGTGATCACAGTCGGCAATGAAAATGTCTTCGCTGTCTTCACCAACCCTTCTACGGCTGCTAGATATTCGGGAATGCTCTGATCCGTGACGCCATTAGACAATCCAGTTTGGTGATCTACCAAAAGAACCCCCGCATTTTCGGCGGATAGTGGTTCGTAGTTCATGTTTTGTCTCCATTTTTTCCCTGATAGATGGTGACTACCCCAGTAGCCTCACCGGCGACGAAATGAAGCTGATCGGTTTCGATAAAATCTCGCTTAGTGACTGCTTCACCATTTGCAATACCACTGCCGCTTGTGATCAAGCAAGCGACTGGATGCTCAAAAATCAGTTCTTGGCCGCTATCCAGAGCGCCAACTTGGCAAACCATCGAGCTATCAAAGCTTCCATTCGCCCCACCCAGTACAGTGGTGAGTTTGGCTCCCTCTAGATTTATATCTTGGTAAGCCGGCGCTAGGTCGACTGCTGGTGGTCTGAACCAGAGTTGCGCAAACTCTGCCGGGGCATCAGACAGATTGAATTCAGAGTGACGCATACCCGTACCGGCACGCTGCACTTGAACACCGGGTGCGCGTATTTCTGTACCGTCACCAAGCGAGCCTTTGTGGCCAATCCCACCACTTAAAACGATACTGACAATATCCACGTCATTGTGTGGATGAATTGGGGCACCGTCATTGGGCGAAAATTCGCCTACTGCTAAGTAGATAAAATCAGCTAATCCCTCACTAATGATTGTGTTGTCTGCCTGCGGCCACAGCACTGGATTAAGCACCATTCGCTTCTCAGCGATGCCTGCGAATCCGCCTTGTGGCAAATCATCGTAGTGGATAATTCGAGTCGCCATCTCTATCTCCTATCAGCTGTGGTGCATCTCTAGCTTGCAACGACACATATTTATCTGTACTCATGTTTTAGCACCTAAGATACATATGCATAAGTAGGCACATTTTTGTAACCATGAAAAAAACTAGGAAAGAATCTGGCGCGGCGGCAGTGACGCTAGTCGCGAACGAAAATTGTCCCGTGGAAATGGCCATCGAGATCATCGGCGGTAGATGGAAGTGCCCGATCATTCACCACTTGCTCGACGGCACAAAACGCTTCAACGAGTTAAGACGGCTAATTCCAGATGCGTCGCAACGAATGCTCACCAAACATCTGCGCGAGCTTGAAGCTCACGGCATCGTTCATAGAGAAGTGTATGCGGAAGTTCCGCCTCGTACGGAGTACTCGTTAACCGACGTTGGTCAGTCACTCGAACCCATATTGTGGGCAATGCACGATTGGGCTGTTGAACAGTTAGGGGCCATCGATAGGCGGGAGTAACGACTGCTTCGGGCACATTTGAATCTTAGTTGTGACGAAGGTCACGAGTTAAAGACGATTTGCTCCATAGCTGCCGTTGCCCGAGCCATAGGCAACCCGTGCTTTAGGCCATAAGCAGTCTCACACTAGAAACCAACCGGTGGCCATTGTGGAAAAAGTTCAGGCTTCGGATTCTCTGGAAGCTCGGTCCTCACTAGGTCATACCAAGTACTAATCGCTCCAGAAGACGACGTGTTCAATGTCCCTTCGAACTCGTGTGTGCTGCAAAATGCAATCTCAGCGAACGCGGCGATATCCGCGAATGATAGTTGTTCTGTTCCAGCCAGAAACCCAGTTTTGCTTATTCGTTCTTCAAAGCCCTCCAACACTTCAGCATGCAATACTTTGATGTCTTTCTTAGTGTCTAGCATATTTGCAGCGCGTTTGACGAAACCTGCGGTGCGCAGCATCAAAGGCCAAAATGGGATTACTGCTTTCTTAAACCAACCTGGCAAGCTGTCCGTCGTCGGCAAAATGACGTTGGCCATTCTCATAGCGTTACGCTTGGTCGTTTGACCCTCTCTTGTATCGATGCAACTGAAGAAATGCAGCGCAGTGACATTGTCAGTTACCCACTGATCAGCCTCTATGATAGCTTCCCGCTCGGCCGCAGTTGATCCACAAAAGGGTCGTTCAGGGTACAGCTCTTCCAACCACAAGCAATTCTCACGGGAATCCTGAGTCCACTTATCACCAATCTTTAAGACAGGAACAATGCTCTGGTTTGAGAACTTAATCTCTTTAGTAGTAAGAGGGTTGACGTTAGTTAGCTCAAAATCTGCTTGCTTGAAAACAAGCGCCCAATAGACTTTTGCCCCGAATGGGCTATTCGCGAAGGTGTAAAGCCCAATTGGCTCTGATGTTTTCTTATCCATACTATACCGAGCTCACCGAAGGCCAATTACCAAACTAATTGTGCGATATTGTATTGTCTTTATGCCTGCTCAGTGCACATTTGAGTCTAAGCATCGCACTCGGTGAAGGTCCGCTATGGCGGAACCTGAGCCTCAGCGTACGCAATTTCCACTATAGGCTACATAGCGGACACTCCCGGAGCCAGATTTAGGGGCTTCTTCGGGCAGTTTTCAGCAAAAGCGGCAATTCTTTTAGTCATGAAGTTTGCTTCCACACCAAGGGCAGAAGCTGATCTCAATCACTGAGCTGCCACCGTCATGGACTCTCAACCCAAACACGAGATTCGGCTCCCAGTAGGCTACAAGAGAATCAGGACAATCATTGAGGTTCGGATGATCAGCACACGTAAACTCGACCTGACCTTTCATTATTTCACAGCAATAATCCATTACTCTCACTCATCGACGCACATCTGCGTTGGGCACCAAACGGGCGTAGCCGGCCTGCTGGGCTAGGTCCGCTGCCTGGCTTCATGCGAAGTAGATCACAAGATATCAGGGATTTCCTCGTTAGCTGCCGTAGCTAGAGCGGCAGGCTACCCGTGCTTTCGGCCAGCTGAGTCATGACTTTGCCTATACGCCGGCCGGTCTTTTATACGTCGTATGTAAGACGCGACTTTCGAAGTAGGCGACTTAAGCCAACCAAAACCATCAACCAACACTGGAATTTTCCCATCGGATTGATCGAACAAAATTCCGGTTTTTTTGCGTCTCCTGACATGAAGTCTACAACGATCTGTTCGTGTTCGACATCGAGTTCGAGCAACATCCAGTGTGTTGTTGCTCGACTCATGGGGTGGAAGTAGTGCTTCATAACCATCCCAATTTTGGCTTCTGCTAAATCATACGCGCGCCCTACTGAGAAATGTTTGTCAGTAGCAATTAGAAACAGACTAATTGGGAAATCGATCTAACATCCAAACCTAAATACCAATCATCGAATAAACCCGCACTATCTTTACGGGCGTCGTCAACATCTGCCCCTCAAGTAGTTTCGAATGCGTTTGTCCGTTGGTTTCCTGCTGGGCCAAATGATCAAGCTGTTCAATCCCTTCTGTGATTTACCCAAATCCAGGAAAACCTTGAGTGTCATGCAGATCGCGAACGTGATGAATACCGGTTTCGCTCGTCACCTCAATCTCATCTAACAGCGGCGCACGAGATTTCTGCACGGCACTTGCGCCTTGCAGCAGGTAAGGGCCATCCACCACACCAAGCTGAGAGGCGCGATACAGATCTCCACCGTCGTAATAGCCTTGGTCAACAAGATTCAGGAAGTAGCGCACGGTCACTGGCGCTTTATCACCCAGCAACTGAACAACTACTTTTCCCAGTGTTGTT
>JALZVT010000080.1 GCA_023300545.1 Pseudomonadales bacterium | reverse complement strand
TAACAAACACAGCTAGCGCCCATTAAATTCCGGATCTCGCTTCTCTAGAAACGATTTCATGCCTTCCTGAAAGTCATCACTCTGAAACAGCGGTAAAAGTTGCAGGTAAACGTGATGAACGTGGTCATCAAAGTTCTCATCCATGCCCATGCGCATCATGCGTTTGGAGGCCTGAACGGCCATAGGGGCGTTCTTTGCGATCTGCTTTGCCATCGTGCGGGCAGCCTCAGCCACTTCGTTGTGACCGACGATGCTGTTCACCAAGCCATAGTCTTTGCATTCGGGTGCGCTCAGCGTCTTGCCAGTAAAGATGATTTCGGAGGCCTTAGCCCAGCCGATCATGCGCGGCAGCAACCAAGTGCCGCCGGACTCGGGAACAATGCCGCGTGCTGTGAATGCTGCCGCGAGCTTGGCGTTATCCGCCATAATTCGAATATCGCAGCCTAACGCTAGGTCCATGCCGTAACCCGCGGCAGAGCCGTTCATAGCCGCAATGGTTGGGGTGTTGAGGTTGTGTAACACTGTGGGCGGCGTATGCCGCAGATCGAGGGTCGGGTGCACGCGCTTTTCTTTTTTGTCGCTGCCCGGGCCAATATCGCCACCGGTCAAATCAAGGCCAGCACAGAAAAACTTGCCCGCGCCAATGATCACAATGGCCCGTACGTCTTCGTCGCGGTCAGCGGTCAACAGGTGTTCGCTTAGACCATTGAGCATGGCTTGTGAAATGGTGTTGCGCTGCTCCGGACGGTTTAACGTGAGTGTCGCGATGTGGTCTGAAACTTCGTAGAGAACGTCAGTGGTGCTCATTTGCCTTTGCCTCCGGGCATAAATTGTTCGTTAACGTCGTACCCTGCCTCTGGCGGAATACACAGGTAGTTGCCGTCGTCGCGTGGCTCTACCCAGGGGAGTACAGGAAAGGGTGGGTTGCCGTCGCAGTCGCCGAGCACATCGGCGACGCAAGTGAATCGGGCGAGTTTCTCGATGTTACGCAAAGTCGGAAAGATGATGGTTCGCTTGCCTTCTTCGGCTTCAGCCAGTGCTACCGCCGGTCGTATCCAGACTGAGTCGACAGACTCGTGGCCGTCATGCAGAGCGAGATGGTCTTCGGGGGCTACGGCTGCAAAAAAGTGGGTGTCGAATCGCTTGGGCATCATGTCTGGCGTAATCCAGTGGGCAAAATGCGCAAGGCTACCGCATTGCAAGATAAGCCCCTCTTGCCGTAGTAATTGGGCGAAAGTCATCTCGCCATCAACAATGGGTTTGCGGTGCTTTTGCAACGACGCGAGTTTAACGCCGTCGATCATTTTGCCTGTCGCTGACTCGTTCGCGAGCAAAATACCGCACTCTTCAAAGGTTTCGCGCAGTGCTGAGACTTCTGCCGCGAACAGTTTATCGTCTGGGTTGCCGCCTTCAGACAGTTCGCGCAACTCAACTTCAAAGTCTTGTGGGTCGGCCTTACCGCCCGGGAAAACCAGGGCACCTGAAGCGAAGTCGATCTCGTGATGCCGCACCACCATAAAAACTTCGAGGCCGTCGGGTCGGTCGCGAAGCAACAGAACAGTAGCGGCAGGAACGATTGGCGCGGGTTGCTTGTTCTTATCAGCAGGCATAGTTATTTAAAACTCGTTGGTTAGCGTGATGGTTGTGCAAGGCTCAGCGACCGGCAACCTGGGTGATGAAGGTATCGAGTGTGCTGAGCTTCTGTTCTGCGGGGCCGAGGGTGAAGTCCGGCACGATCAACTCATCAACTCCAATGGCCTCATACTGGGCAACAATCTCTTTCACCTCAGCAACGCTGCCGATGATGGCGGCTTGCTGCAAATCGGCTGCCTTCATCTTTTCTACGAAGGCTTTGTCGTCACTCATGAACAGCAACGCGACAGCCGAGCGCTGAATGTCTTTTGGATTCCGGCCAAGGCGTTCGCAGTGCGCGTCGAGCACTTCCATTTTGTGTTTTAGAGTGTCTACGGTTCCCCACACATTCCATTCAGTCGCGTGTTGCGCCGTGATGCGCAGTGTGACCTTCTCACCACCGCCACCAATCATTAGGGGCATGGGCGACTGCACGGGTTTAGGCTCAAGCGTTGCGTCGGTCAGTTGGTAATATTTGCCGGCAAAGTTTGCCTTGCTGTCTTTATAGAGGGCGTTGATCACCTGGCAGGCTTCGTCGAGTCGGGCGAGCCGCTCGGGAACGTCGTAGAAGTCGAGCCCGTATTGATCGTGTTCGTTTTCTTGCCAGCCAGCGCCGAGCCCAAGTACCACGCGACCGCCGCTGATGTGGTCGAGGGTTGCGGCCATTTTGGCGAGCACGGCGGGGTGACGATAGGTGTTGCCGCTGACCAGGCTGCCGATGCGCAGACGCGGTACGCTTGCGGCGATGGCTGACAACGTGGTCCAGGCTTCCGGCCAGGGCGCAGAGGTGTCTTCGGCGTTGGGCATGAAGTGGTCGGCGTACCAGAAACCGTCCCAGCCCGTGCGCTCAACGTGCTGGGCCAATGCCAGAACGTCAGTGTAGGATTGGCTTGGATTAGGCCAAAAGCTGAATCTCATAATGTTCTCCCCTAGTACCTGATATTCGCTTATACAGGGGGCTATGGCAAACTAGGACCATCTCCTGACGACTAACCAACGGGCTGCGCGCTCGTCCTTAATATGACGCTCTCAAACAACTGGAATACAGAACTCCCGCGAGTACCGGTGATTATGCTGGTGCTCGAGTTTCACCTGCACGGCTGCCAATCTCTCAAAGAAAAGCGTGGCCGCTTGCAAGGTCTTCGCCAGCGTTTTGGCAAGGGCACCGGCGTTGCGGTTTGCGAAAGCGACCATCAAAACGAGCATGGTCGAGCGCAGTGGAGCTTTGTGGCGACTGCGGCTGATCCCAAGGTGATTGAACGCGCGTTGCAAGAGATAGAAGAATACGCAGCGGAGTCGGTGGATGCAGAGCTGACGTCAGCGCGATCATTTGAGCTGAATTGAGGCGCTCATTGCCAGCGACCTTTATGGTGTTGGCGCTAGTCGCCTGCGATACCCACCTCAGCAACAGCGAGCGGTATCTCCAACGGTTGGCGAATGCCCTGGATGTGGCACCAACACCAGTAGCGACAATCGATCTAACCCGTTTTCCAGCTACGAGTTCGTTGGTGATCAAGCGACCATCTAGCAAAATTAATCTACTCGAGTTCCTTGAGGTTAACCGCTGTAATTTGGGTTCGCTGGTCGGGGCACGCAACAGTGGTCTGGGTAGGGTGCACACGGCGAGTCAGCGTTGGCTATATGACACACAGTTGGTGGCCGGTTTGCTCGCCTGCGAGGAGTCGACGCCTGCGCTACAAGCGCTGGCAACGAGCCGGCAAGCCGAACTGGGTATAGCGGCGTTTAATGCGCTGTTCACTGGGGCGGAGTGGCATGGGTTTGTAACGCCTGCACTCGCTGAAAATTTGTTGGTGGTTGATGAGGGTGGGGTAGAGAGAGCCTTATTGGCCTTGACTGCGCTGTTTGTTAGCGCTGAGCTGGGTGGCATTAATAGCGAGGCGATGTCTGAGTTTGAAGGTCATCTAGCCACGTTGCGATTTAGCGCAGCACTAGGCGAGCAACGCCGTGCTTGGGCTGTTCAAAGCGAAACCTTGGAGCAGGCCACCCGCATGCTGTTGAGCGCACTCGAAACCAATCCAGCTTGCCGAACCGGCACGCCGACAGAAGCAGGCAAGATCAGACAGAGTGTGTTTCAGCAGTTTTATGTCGCCGGCGTACAGCCGGAACTCGCCGGCCAGGGGCAACCCGATCGCGGTTGGCTGCGAGCGTTGTCAGCGCTGGTTGCTAGCGTGGTGGCTGGTACGGCTGTTGATGGGGTTGTGCCGCCGCAGGTGGAGCAGGTCGAAGACTGGCATCAACACGTGTTTGGTGAGCACCCAGCCAACGAATACGGGCGTTGGAAGGCGGCAATAAGCGCCCACTCAAGTGCCTGGCAACGGCAGCTGGGCATCTGTGGCCTAATGCCTGGAATATAGCGATTCTTGCCTTGTTGGGCTTGCAGTGAAGCGATGGTTTTAAGAGCATGGTGACGTGAGTCAACTAATTCCTATCTTTGTCTTTATAGCCTGGTTCGGCGTGGTGCTGTGGCGGCGCTCCGTGAGCCGCCGTAAGCGCTGGCTACGTCAATTAAACCTGCCCGGTTCCTGGGCCTGGGAGGCGGGCGACAGCTCGCTGAGCCTGTCCGGGGAACTGGACGCCGGCAGCTACCTGTTGCGTGAGGGGGGGGCCCAGAGTTCGGGGCGCTGGCGCTTGCTTGGGCATTCACTTGAGTTAACCGTGTCACGCGGCGATCTAGATCTTGGGTCTACGGGGCTCTACGTGTTTGATCTCAGGCGGTTTGAAACCGGCACCATCGGTCTCGATGCGCCCGGTAGAGAGAAACGGCTCTATCAGCGGGGTAGCGAAAACGTGGTTCCTCTGCGCGGGAAGCGTTAGCTATCCGTCTATTAACCACTTGCTATGTCTGGGGCTCTTACTAAACTCTTTGCTCGACCATGCACGGGCGCTCAGTCGAGATACACTGGGTCTTTAAATTCACGCTGTTCCCCGTCATGTCTCGAAGCCCCTCTAAAACCTCAGATGCCGTCGCGCGCCCAAGCCAGAAAGCTCGGCTACGCAGCCAACTGATCGATCTCAGCCACCGTTTCCTGCATTGGCTGCCCGATGTCTCACCGGTGGACTGGAGTACCACTCGCGCAGCTATCTGGCGCCCGGGTCCGTTGGGCGGAGGTTTTCGCAGTTCGGGCCAAATCGGCTCTATTCGGCTGGCAGACCTGCTGGGCATTGATCGTCAGAAAGCGTCGCTTGCGGCCAACACTGTGCAGTTTGTTCAGGGGTTGCCAGCCAACAACGCGCTGTTGTGGGGCGCCCGGGGTACGGGCAAGTCATCGCTCATTCATGCGTTGCTGAACGAGCATGGCGATGCCGGCCTACGGCTGATCGAGATCGACAAGCAACAGTTAACCGACCTGCCGGATCTGTTGAACTCCCTCGCCGATGAGCCTTATCGTTTCCTGTTGTTCTGTGATGATTTGTCCTTCGAGCCGAGCGACGCCAGCTACAAAGCCATTAAGAGTGCGTTGGACGGCTCGGTGTTTCGCACGGTGGATAACGCGGTTATTTACGCGACCTCAAACAGGCGCCACCTGCTGCCTGAAAGCACCACCGACAACGAGCAGGTCACCATGGTGGGTGATGAGTTGCATCCGGGTGAGGCGATTGAAGAGAAGATTTCCTTGTCTGACCGATTTGGCTTGTGGCTCAGCTTTTATCCCTTTTCCCAGCAGGCCTACCTGGAAGTCGCCGAGTACTGGGTTGGCCAGGTGAGCGTCGCCAACGGCGACAGCAACGGGGAGGCGGCCTGGAGCGATCAAGCCCGAGCCGAAGCGCTGCGCTGGGCCCTGGCTCGCGGCGTGCGTAGCGGTCGTACCGCCCAGCACTTTGCCAGAGACTGGGTGGGTCGCAAGCTGCTGGCCGCGCGCTAGGTTGCCGGCGTGAGCACGCTGTCTAGCGCGACAATCGAGTGCAATGTATCGGTCAACGGCATTCGCTTTGGTGTCTCTGAGCTGCACATAACCAATCAGTTGGTTGTGAGCGCCGGAGTGTCATGCGAGCGGCGGGTGAGTCATACCGGCGAAGTGGAGCTGTTGATTGGTGGTGCTATTTACCGCGTGCTTGATGGGCGCTTTGTCGAGGCTACGTTTCCGGATCATGGGGCTGGCCGATTTTTGGCAAACATCAACGCGGTGTCAGTGGTGTCGGTATTCGATTGGCTAGGGCAGCAGTCAGATCAGGTAGATCTGGCGCGTTTTCGCATCAGCGAACGCCTTGGCATTGCCTACGATTACCGCAACCCAGATACCGGCTCATACACGGTTTTTGCACCCGGACACTGGTCAGGGGTGTTGGCGGGACAGGGGTTTTAACAGGGGTTGGGTCGATGGGATGAGCATGGGGCAAATGTTTCCCTAAAGGCGCTTGACTCCCTTGGGGAGCGTCCCTAAAATCTCGCGCTCTTGTTAAGTCCCCTTCGTCTAGAGGCCTAGGACTCCAGGTTTTCATCCTGGCAACAGGGGTTCGAACCCCCTAGGGGACGCCAATTTCTAAGTACCCTGTAACTCAAGGGCTTACGGCCTCCCAAAGCTTGCTGTCCAAGCGTTTGTGACACGCTTTGAAACCGCCCAAGTAGTGGTCCATGGTCAAAGTGCCGGCTGTTCTGCACACGCCGGTTTTATCAAGCCGGAATAAAGTTACCGTGAAAACCGTAAGGAACTCGCGTGCCCAGTTTGACGATGGCAAGTGCAGGTCCCGCAAAGTTTTGCGCATCCAGCACATGCAACTCACTGGTGTGGCTGGTCGCGTCGTACACCACACTCAGAATGTAGCCTTCGTCTTCAGCGGCGCTGTCTTTCTCGCTTGAAGGTACAAACACGGGTTCGCCCGCGGCGTGGTTGTTGCCAACATCGTGATATTGGGTGGTGCCGACTTTAAGGTCGTGCTTTAGCAGCCCCTCAAAACCAAGTGCACCATCAGCCGCAATCACATAGCCGTAGCGATGCGGATGACATTCGAACCGCGGATTGATGCGCGGAAATTCCTGATTTCGATCGCTCAGCACGTGCGTGTCGATCAGGCCAGCCGCAACGTCGATGGTCCAGCGAACGAGCTGCGACCCTTTATTGAAGTCGCCAGATTTCTCATTGGTAAACAATTTTTCATAGCGCACCACGTCCATGACAATCTTGTCGCCGTCGTCGTAGCTGTTCAGTGGATGAAACACGTAACAGGGGTCTGCATCAATCCACTTGACTGTGTCCGTTGTCGAGCCGCGACTCATTATGCCGAGTCGGGCTCGATGGTTATCGTCCCATTCAAACGGCAATTGCACGCCGTCGGCAATCAGCTCCAGATTGGTAACCACAGGCATGTCCATAAAGATCACGCGCGTCGCGGTTGCGCCAAAATCGTGCATCATTACCGAGCGTGGCAGGTTGATCTCGACACTATTGGTCAAGCTGCCCGCGCTGTCTGCCTCGTGATAACGCAGAAATGGCGGCAGCACGTCGTAGCCAAAAAATATCATCTCACCGGTTACGCCATCGATTTTGGGGTGCGCGGTCATGTTGCCCTGCAGCGCGCCCGCAAAGTTGTACTGGCCTTTGGTGTCGAGTTCGGTGGTCATCTCGAAGGGGTAGCCCAGCTCACCAAGTGCGAGCACACGACCGCCATGAGAAACGACGCTGACGCCGCCCGAGCCCTGAATCATCAATTCGGGTTCGCAACCCGGTGCGGCTGTGAAACCTTTGCTTTGTTCAATCGACGGAGAACGAACCCAGCGATTTCGATACCGCTCAACCTTACCGTTGTTGATGCGCAGTGCATGCAACATCCCTTCGCCTGAAAACCAGTGATGTTGCTCATTTGGCTCCACCGGGTTGGGACCGTTGCGCAATAGAGTGCCATTCAGCGCCTTCGGTAGATCGCCAATAACCTCAAGCTCTTCAATATCAAGCTCTTGTGTTACCGGCGCAAAGTTACCTTGCAGAACGGGGTTATTTTCCGGGGCAACGGTTTTGTTTTTAACCCAGTCGTTTAGCGTAGTAGACATTGGTATCTCTCTAAGGGGTTTCGACGGCTAGAAAGGCGTCGTCTATTTCTGGGCAAATATCCAGGGAAGATCGAGAAGAGTCTGGATGCCGGGCGGCGCGTTTACCACGTGGGGTATGGCGTTCACGGCATGCATCGCCGTTGCCAGCATACCATTGTTCATGAAGGTGAAATCGCGCTCTAACTCAAAATTGATTGTCGGCCGGCCTTTGAAGCGAATAGCGTTTTTACCGTTTTCCCAATGGGGTGCAACCTCAGGATGGGCGCGCCAGACTGTTTCGTGAGCAACAACCTCTACGCCGTTGGCCTTGCCTGACCAGCGCCAGTGTTGGCCCGCAACAGTGCCCTGTTTTACGACACCTGCAGCAATCTCGAAGTCTTTTTCTGCGAGTTCTGTTTTTAGAGTGCTGGTTATTTCTGTCACGCCCATAGCTAGACCGTCTGCAACCATTTGCACGCTTTCTGAAAACAGCCCATCGAGCCATTTCTTCTGTTTGGCGACCTTGCTTGCAAACTCATCTGGCTTGGCGCCAAACGCCATCATTTCGAAGATGACTTGTCGTGATGGATAAGGATCGAAGTTAGTCAACTCCAAGACGTGCAGGTGATCGATTCGTTCGCACAGTGAGCTGATGGTGAGAGGTAGGATTTCGCCCATCCAGCCGGGGTTCAAACCGGTGGAACGAAATGAACTGTTGCCCTTTTTGCCCGCTGACAGTAGCTCAACAAAGTCGTCCAGGTCTTGGTCTTCTTTTTCGCCTGCGATCATCGAGGGTAGAGGCGTGTGAATAACCACATCAGCGTCTGAGGACTTGATCAGCTCAATATCGTTGGTTGCGATGATGCCGGTGTCGTCGCGGTTAATCAGCGTTCCGACGTCCTTACCGGCCTTTGCTTCAGAGAACACATGCATGCCAACCAGTTCAAGGGATTCGCGTGTGAGGGCCACGCGGGCGGCGTGTTTGCCAACGCTGCTAGCGGACCATTGAAAAACCTTATAGGTCATCATGCTTACCTGTTGAGTCTGAGCTTTAGACATATCATACAATCCGGCTCACCTTTCAGCATTCCTTAAGGTTGATCGGGCAAACTGTGGTCATACTTCTCGTTCGAGAGTTGTGGTTGGTACTGCGCAGAAGGATGCCTATTGTTGGAACCGTATAGATTATTGTTGGATCGCTGCTGGCTGGCTGGTGGGCGTCTTGGGTGTGTGGCTGCATTCGGCCTGCTGTCGATAACGCCGGTTTGGGGAGCCGGTTTGACGCTAGCTGTAGACGCTCTCGAGATTGATATGAGCACCCATGCGGTGAATTTTGCTGGGGTGCAACTGGTCTACGCCACGGATGAGGACAAGACCGGCTCGGGGCAACTTCCGTTTGAGCTGTATGTCGTGGGTACAGATCACAAAGACCAGCGTGCGCGTGCACTGTCTACCTATTTGTTGACGGATAACGGTTGGCAGCAACGCATCAGCCAAACGCTGGCTAGCGAGGTGACACTGTTGCAGTTAGTGGCCGCAGCGGAGTCACCTCAATTTCTGGCTTACGGCGGCGATACGCTGAGTCGTCTGAACTCAGTCGCGAGCGCGTTTCAACCATTATTTGAACTGCCCTCTATCTATCGCGCCAACGCGGTTGAACTGGATGCTGAAATCGACTTCGCGCGGGAGCTAACCGGTGATGATCTCGACGATCTGCTGGTACCCGATTTTGACGGCTGGCGGTTTTCGGCCGCCAAAGCGGATGGTACGTTTTCCGAGCCTCAGCTGTTTGGACCCCGGCCATTGATGAACGTGGGCACTGCGCGCTATGTGAACTTCACGGCGAATACGCCCTATGTGTTTGACCATAATCAAGACGGTCAACTCGATGTTGCGTTTTGGGAAGGTGATGCGTTGCAGGTGTATTACCAAAATGAGGCTGCCGTTTTTTCGACCACACCGGTACGCATGGCGGTGACACCCAATATTGAATCAGATGCCTTCTTCTCATTGTCGGTTGGCGACGACGCCGATAATCCGACCGGGCGGCAGGTGTTGCTCGATGCCATCGAAGACCTTGATGGGGATGGGCTGCCCGAGATGGTGATCTATTCGGTCACTGGCGAAGGCCTGTTTGGCAAAGAAACCCGCTATGAGATTCACCGCGGGCTACTTGATGCGAAAGGCCAGTTAAGCTTCGAGGCGACCCCGAGTTCAGTGGTTGGGTCAGGTGGTATTCAAATTGATGCCGAGCGGCTTGATCTCAATGGCGACGGCACGCTTGAAATGATGGTGACCTCATTCGACTTAGGCATCGGCAGCATTATTCGCGGTTTGCTGTCGAGAACGGCGAACCTGCAGTTGGCCATTTACACCATGCAGGATGGCCGCTATCCGGAAAAACCAGCACTTACCCGCAAGGTCACAGCGAGGCTCGACATTGGTAATGGCGATATCTTTGTGCCCGCGGTGTTAGCCGGTGATGTCAATGGTGATGGTCTGAAAGACCTGCTGGTGCAGAATGGTGACAGTGAACTCAAGGTGTTTTATGGCGATAACTCGAAGCGTCTGTTTGCCCGAAATTCGGTGACGGTTGAAGTAGAGCTACCTGAAGGTGAAGGTAGTGTCAGTGCGGTTAACTTGGACGGCGATGCTGATGATGATCTGTTGGTGGTGTTTGATGCCGACAAAGCAGAAAAACGCCAGCCGCGCATTCACGCGGTGCGTTTTGAATCGGATGATTAGCGTTCATCAATGGTTTTGATGGTCCGCTGGCGCCGTCGATCAACCTGCAGTTGCAACACATCGGGTCGCGAGTAATGACCCGACGGATCAAAGTTGTGGCGCTCCCGGCGGACCTGGGCGTGGTCTATGACAGCGGTGAGCAAGGCCTCTTGTTCAGCAACCGGTTCGATGAGCGCTATGCCGTCTGGGCCTACAATAGTGCTGCCGCCATTGGCCAGCCATTCGCCACTGTTGGCGATAATTTCATCCCGTAAAGGCACATCTGTCGGAATGTCTGCGGCTTTCATGACGCCTGAGCAGGCAATGACATAGCTGCGCGATTCGAGCGCAATAAAACGGCTGATGTCGGGGGTGTTGTGCATGCCGCCGGGCCAGACACTAACGTGCAGATCGGTACCGAGGCCATACATGGCGCTGCGGGCCATGGGCATCCAGTTTTCCCAGCAATTGAGTCCGCCCAGGGTAAAGGCTGCCAGTGGATGGGTAACCAGGCCGTGACCGTCACCCTGAGCCCAGACTAGGCGTTCTTCATAGGTCGGCTGTAATTTTCGATGGCTCGAGGCGATTACACCCTGTGCTGAGATGTAGACCAGTGAGCAATACAGGCTATGTCCGCCACGATCAGCCGCCCGTTCCATGATGCCGAGATAAACCGCGATGCCCAGTTTGCCAGCGAGAGCCGCGATGCCATCGAGATCGCCGCGATCGAGGTCGACCCCCTGGTCGAGATAGAGCGCAAACATGTCTTTTTGCGCGCTGTTATTGAAATGCGCGCCCTGGGTGGGGTCGACCCAGAAGGGATAGCCCGGAACCAGCGCTTCGCCAAAGGTCACTAACTGGCAACCTTCAGACGCTGCCAATTCCATCGCCGTCGCCACTTTGGTAAGGCTTGCGGCACGGTGGAGCCAAACGGGCGCCATCTGGGCGAGGCCAACCTTTAGTTGGTCAGCCGACTCAGGTTCGGTCGCGTGTGATGAACCGCTTGGAGAGGGGGCTTCGATAATTTGCATTGGCGAATCCGAGATACTTTTTTGGTGGTTAAAGCTTACCATTGAGGGATGACTGACATTAATCAATCCCTTCAATCGCACTCATCAGCGGGCGTTGAAGACGCGGCGTTGGCCTCGAACCAGTTTGCGACCCCCAGTGGCTGGGGCTTGTCGCCGATCGTCGTCTTTTTGTTGTTGGTTGTGTCGTCAGGGCTGATCAACGAAGACTTCACGGCGATGCCAACGCTCACGGCGTTCATGATTACGGTGGGCTACGCGCTCATTCTTAACCCCGGCGGCAGCACGCTTTCACTGACGCAAAAGGTAGATCTGTTCTGTAGCAACAGCGGCAACCGCACCATCATTTTGATGGTGATGGTATTTTTACTGGCTGGCGCTTTTTACTCGCTCACCATCGATATCGGCGCTCGAGACGCAACGGTCAACCTGGGACTCGCCTTTGTGCCCGAGCAGCTTTTACTGCCGGGTTTGTTTCTGATTTCCTGTGTCATCTCGTTTGCGATGGGCACCTCTATGGGCACCATCACGGCGATTGCACCCATAGGTATCGGGCTTGCCGAAAGTATTGGCATTCCGGTGCCGATGGCGCTGGGTATTGTGATTGGTGGTGCAATGTTTGGGGATAACCTGTCGTTCATCTCTGACACCACCATTGCGGCCACGCGCACCCAGGGCGTGAAAATGACGGACAAGTTTCGCGTCAATCTGCTCATTACATTGCCCGCCGTGGCGCTCACCTTTGTCGCGCTGCTATTTGTCGAATTTGGTGAACCGCCAGCCATTCCGGCTGACAGTTACCGCTTTGTTTTGGTGGTGCCTTATCTGCTGATCATCGCCGTGGCGCTAACGGGAATGAATGTGTTGGCCGTACTGGGAATTGGGATTGCTGCTGCGGGTTTGGTTGGGCTGGGAACTGGGGCATTTGACGTAATGGGTATGCTCGGCAGTATTCAGCAGGGCATTGGCTGGATGCAAAATCTTGCGGTAATCGCACTTGTTGTTGGCGGGCTTGTGGGTTTGATGCGCGCCTATGGCGGCATTGCCTGGTTGTTGAACCGTCTCACCCGCAGCATCAGCACTCGGCGCCAAGCGGAGTTTCGCATCGCGGCCCTTGCCAGCTTGCTCGACATCTCTGTGGCAAACAATACGATTGCGATTGTGACCGCCGGCCCCGTCGCGAGAGAATTGAGTGAAGAGTTTGATGTCGACCCCAGGCGCACAGCTGGGTTGCTCGACATCTTCTCCTGTGGGTTTCAGGGGCTCATTCCCTATGGTGGGCAGATGCTCACCACCTCGGCTCTGGCCGGGGTATCACCGCTCGTGATTACGGCCTACTGCTGGTATCCAATGTTGATATTGTTATCTGGGCTGGTCGCTATCGCACTCGGTTGGCCGCGCTTACGAGCGCCTCACTCGGCAGACTTTGGAGCGCCAATTGCCGCCCGTAACATGGACTGAATTTGACTGGCTATGGCAATAATAGCGGTCTGGTCAAATGCCTCGATACGCGGCGTATGAATGTGCCCGACAGCAATATCTGCGTTGTGCAGTTGCACCAGCCGAACGGTGCGATACGAGATTTCGTTGCTTAGATAGCCGCCACCCGAGCCACTGACTGAGACGTCCTCCCTAAGCTGGCCAAGCGACTGGGCGGCGAACTGACCATTCTCGAGGGTGTCGACATTGCGATTGTCGTTGACCCGATAGGGCGTTTGCACTGAGCGCAGTGCCGCGGTTGGCAGCGAAAATTCGACAAATTCTGGTCCGTTCAATGGTTGTTGATTCAGCAGA
The DNA here is from genome assembly GCA_023300545.1 of Pseudomonadales bacterium. Classification (GTDB taxonomy): domain Bacteria; phylum Pseudomonadota; class Gammaproteobacteria; order Pseudomonadales; family Azotimanducaceae; genus JALZVT01. The sequence goes on along the minus strand of JALZVT010000080.1, from coordinate 19,793 downwards.
GGCACCAGTGGGTTTGCCGAGCTGGCACCCGTTGTTATGCGTGAGTTGTCCGGCGCCTGTGCCGACCGGCGACGTCCGGGGAACCGTTCAAGATCAAAATCACGGCGGCCCATGCTGATTGTAATGAGCATGTCCGGCGCTTGATCGCTGGCGGGGTCAATGACAAAGGGTGTAAAGATGTCTTCTACCATGCCGTTATCAAAGTCAGCAAAGCGCACAGGAAAAAGCACAGTTTGCACTTCAGCGGTAGTGCCGTTTGCTGATAGCAGTCGGCCGTCCAAAGTCAGGGCTGCTGCACCCGATGGGTTGCTTTGATCGAGATGGCTGTCGAGCCCAAAGGGATCAAACCCCGATATCAGAATGCGTAGATCGGCTGATGCGTTGAAGCGTAGATTGGTTGCGCCGCGTGACGCGCGTTCAAACCGGTGCAAGAGCGCAGTGCAAAAAGCAGCGGCGCTACACTGCTTTCTGAATTCTCGTTTCTCTAGTAGACGTCGCCAATACAGCGGTCTGTCATCGAGTGCTTGGGGAGGCTTAAACAAAGCTTGTTGTGCCCTGCGAGTGGCGTCGCGCCAGAGGGTTTCACCGGCTTGTTGAGCGGCGTCGAGCAAACGCACCTGCTGATCGCTTGTGGGGTTATCGATTGCCGGGCCTGCGAGTGGCGCGAAGATTAGATCTTGAGTAATCGCGGTAGCGGTGCCGCCCAAAGCGATGAGTGCCTGCTCAATGCGATCTTCTTCAACGTTAACGGCAAGCTCAAGAGTGGGTGAATTGGCTATGCTATTCGCGTCATTGATGGGTTGGGAGCTCGTGCAACCGGCTGTGGCCAGCAGTGCAGCGACTAGTAGTAGTCGACTATGCGGATTCTTCATACAAACCTCTAAGCGCCTCGCGCATGTTGGCGGGGTGTTCAGACTCGCTGAAGTCCACCAGCTTCTCCCAACCTGCAGCGACGTCTGCAAGGCTCATCGGTTTGTCTCGGTCTAGCCGCAAGCCTTTGCTGCGTTCCCAGCGAACTTTTTTGAAGGCACCACCCGATGCCTCAAACAGGCTGCCGGTTTCGGTGCAGTCGCGGTGAGCTAGATAGCCGATAAGCGGTGCTATATAGCTGGGCTTAATAACAGCCTTGAGCTCATCGGGGAGGTTGGCGCTGTTCATGGTTGTGGCGCCAAAGGGTGCAACACAGTTGCAGGTGATGTTTTCACTGGCGCCTTCTTGGGCAATGGTTTGACTGAGGCCGTACATGCCCATTTTTGCCGCGGCGTAATTCGCTTGGCCGAAGTTGCCGTAGAGGCCCGCTGCAGAGGACAGCAACACCAACCGGCCGGCGCCAGCAGCCGCAAAATGCGGCCAGGCAGCCTGGGCGAGCTGCCAGGAACTTTTAAGGTGCACATCCAGCACCGAATCCCACTGCTCGTTGGTCATTTTGCGCAAAGTTTTGTCGTTCACAAAGCCCGCGTTATGCACAACCGCGTCGAGCTGACCCGCGTGGTCGATGACTCGACCGACTAGATCTCCAGCCTCTTCGACCCGGCCAACGGCCGCAAAGGCTTGGCCGCCGGTGGCGACAATCTCTGCGGCGAGTTGTGCCGCGGATTTGTCGCTGCCGGTGTTGTTGATCGCAACCCGTGCGCCTGCTCGAGCGAGTTCTCGGGTGAACGCCTCGCCCAGCCCGCGGCTGCCACCGGTGACGAGAACGACCTTGTTGTTGAAGTGCATAACGACCCTGATTGCTGTGTTGTTTTGTCCGGGGCGGGAATATACCTCATCAGGTTAGATCCGTTGATATGTCTGTGAGCTGCGGTCCGGTCTGCGGTAGGATTGGGGGGTGAGAAACTAGCTAGTGAGAGAGGGCGCAAATGTCACAAGACCAGCAATTGGATGGGTTCCGGGATTCAACTCGGAAGTGGGTAGCAGCCAACCTGCCGGAGGGCTTGAAAGGTAAGGTTCTCGGTATGGAGGGTGAGACGGAAACGAGCCTCGGCGCCGATTTGCAGACCTGGCGAGCGCTGCTCGCAGGCAAAGGTTGGGGCGCGCCAACATGGCCAACCCAGTTTGGCGGTGGTGGTCTGAGTCATCCCGAAGCCAAGGTCATCAGCCAGGAAATCGCCAAAGCTGGCGGATTTAACCCCATTCCCTTGCTGACTGGCATGGGCACAACCATGGTTGGGCCGACGGTGTTGGAGTACGGCACTGACGATCAGAAAGAGCGCCATCTGCCCGGCATTGCCAGTGGCGAAGTACGCTGGTGTCTCGGTTTGTCTGAGCCCAACGCGGGCTCTGACCTTGCATCGCTTGCAACCAAAGCGACCGACGAAGGTGATGCTTTTGTGCTGAACGGTTCCAAAATTTGGACTTCCGGCGCTGATATCTCCCAGTGGTGCGGAGCGGTTGTTAGAACCGATAACAACGCCAAGAAACGCGACGGCATCAGCTTTGTGATGCTGCCAATGGCCCAGGAAGGTGTGTCTACGAAGCCCATTAAGCTAATTTCTGGGTCCTCGCCTTTCTGCGAGACGTTCTTCGACGACGCCCGCGCTGACAAAGCGGATTTGCTGGGTGACCTCAATGACGGTTGGAGCGTGGTAAAGCGTTTGCTGCAGCACGAGCGTCAAAGTCAGACCTCAGGTTCACGCGAGGCCAATACGGACAAGGAAACACTGGCTGATACTGCCAAACGGTATGTGGGTGAAGATAGCGAGGGTCGATTAGCCGACGCTGACCTGCGGGTTCGGTTGGCGAATCATCTGATGGATGCGAAGGCGCACAGCCTGACGGTTGGTCGTATCACCGCGGAAGCTCGTGGCAACGTCGAAGTGAGTGCGGCTGCGTCTATTTTGAAAAACTCAGCAACTGATGTGACCCAAACACGCTCTGAGCTGCTGCTTGAGTTAATGGGTAGCCAGGGGCTTGGCTGGGAAGGCGACAAGTTTTCCGAAGACGAGCTTGAGCATGTGCGCCAGTGGCTCTGGGGCAAGGCGATCTCAATTTACGGTGGTTCGGCTGAAGTGCAGAAGAACATCATTTCCAAAAACATTCTCGGCCTGCCCGAGACGACACAGAAAGGGTAGGGGCGGACATGGCAGCACTCACAGAAGAACAATCTATGGTCCGCGACCAGGCAAAATCCTGGGCCACCGAGCAGGCGCCGATCGGCGCGTTTCGCAAGATGCGTGACAGCGATAACGCTGAACGGTTTGAGCCGCAAACCTGGCAGTCGATGGTGGAAATGGGCTGGACCGGCATTTTGGTGCCCGAAGCGTTTGGCGGTTCAGATCTTGGCTTTCTAACCTTTGGCGTTGTCCTGGAAGAACTGGGGCGGCAGCTCACGGCCTCGCCTTTGCTTGCCTCTGGTCTTGTTGGAACCTCCGCGATTCTGTTGGGTGGCAACGATGCCCAACAACAGGCTCTGTTGCCTCGGCTGGTTGATGGCAGCGAAATTTTGACGTTGGCGGTTGATGAAGGTCCTCGCCATGAACCCCGAGAGGTGGCCTTGGCGGCTACGGCCAAAGACGGCGGCTACGTCCTGTCTGGCGACAAAACCTTTGTGCTTGAAGGTATGGCAGCAACAAGCTTTGTCGTTGCTGCACGAACGTCCGGAACGGCTGGAGACGCCAAGGGTATTACGCTGTTTGTCGTGCCCGCTGGTAGCGCTGGCTTGGCACGGAAGGCGATTGCGACCATGGATAACCGGGGTTATGCGAGCGTCTCGTTCGACGCCGTAACGCTTGGGGCTGATGCGGTTCTGGGTCGTGTCGATGATGGCTTCGAACTCCTGGAACAGGTGCTTGATCGCGGTCGTGCAGGCTTAGGGGCTGAAATGATCGGCACCTCATCCCAGGCGTTTGATATGACCCTTGAGTACCTGAAAACCCGGGAGCAGTTTGGTCGGGTGATTGGTTCGTTTCAGGCACTTGGCCACCGCGCGGCTGAGTTGTTCTCGTCTATTGAGCTGGCACGTTCCTGTGCTGAAGGTGCGCTGCAAACCCTCGATGCCGGTGGCGACGCGGATACGGTGGCGCAGATGAGTTCGCTGTCGAAATGCCGCGTGGGGGATTGCCTGCACAGGATGTCGAATCAGCTGATCCAGATTCACGGTGGCATTGGCATGACCGACGAATTTGATGCGGGTTTCTACCTAAAGCGAGCTCGAGCGCTGGAGGCAACCTTTGGCAATCGCGCTTACCACCGGGATCGTTACGCGACGCAACTCGGCTTCTAGATCTGGAGCGGCCAGTCACGCTCTTTTTAGCCGCTGTCTGAAAGAGCGTGCCCGTCTAGTCGCAGTCGGGCAGTAGCGAGTGTGATGCTGGTTGAGTGGCGCCTATGACAGGGGTCACAAAAACCGTCAGTTTGCGACGAACTGAGATTGTCCTGCTCGCTGCTTTTTCTTGAACGTTTCTCGAATAAGAACATAACCATCTGATAAATATAGCTATGTATAAGTTGGTACGCAGTTTGCAACCTTCAATGTATGTTTCAGTTTAGGTCTTGAGTGAGAGATGGTCAGTTCCAATTCGACAAAATATATCTACCGTGACGTGCGGACGGGGCGGCTGCTGCACAAGCGCCAAATTGAGCAGCTGCCCGCGGGGAGCTGGACTAAGGAAGCGTTTGTTTCGCCAATGAGCCTCGAAGCCCAGTTGGCAGCGGGTCGCTCGGGCTTGGAAACGGCGATCGTTGTGGATATTCGCGCATCCCGTAAGTATGGGCGCGAGTGTGGGTAAGAGCTCGGGCTATGGCTGACCGTGGACTTTGACCCGACGACCAATCCAGTGCATTGAGATCAACAACACCAGGTACATGCCAGCGGCGAAGGCATAAGGCAGGCTGGGGCTAGCCTGGTACATGAAGCCGCCGATTAGGGGGCCGATGGTGAAGCCGAGTGGCCCGCACGATCCCGCCACGCCGGCGACGGCGCCCTGTTCTTCCGGGGACACTGCGAGTGATGCGCCCGCCATAAACCCAGGCCCCGCGAGGCCCATACCAAAACCCAATATCGTCATACCAATGGTGAGCATTAACTGGGTGTCATACAGAGCAAACAGAGTGAATGCGACGATGAGCAGTGGCATGGAGAGTTTCAGTAGGGTGAACGGCGCAATGTCGAAACGCTGGACGATCACCGCCTGAGCGATCAGTGAGGCGCCTGCTGAGAAGGTCATAGCGATGCCAAAATCGCGGGCGGTTTCACCGGCTGATAAATTCAGCGCATCTTGAAAGCGGAACCCCATGGTTTGCTGTACGAGGGCAAACCCGGTGAACATAAGTACGCCGACAACCACAAATGGCAGTATTCGCGGGTCGAAATAGCTCATACGTGGGCGCTCCCCAAGCTCTCGCTGGCGAGGTGGTTCTGGTAGGAAGCGCCAGACAAACAGGCCATTGAGGAGCGCAAGGCCGGCCATGATCCAGAGCGGTGTCAACAATGAAATAACGGCAAGGCCAGCAACCGCCGGGCCAAGTATGGCGCCCAGATTATTGGCCGCGCCGGCAGCACCCATACCTTTGGTTCGATTGGTTAGATTGGTGATGTCAGCCATATAGGCATTGGCTGCAGGCATAGTCGCGGACATAACGGCTGCGTGCATGACACGCGCGACAATCAGCGTAATGAATAACGGTAGGCCGATTAACCAACCGTTAAGGCCCGCAGTCAGCACGGTATTAAACAGAGCGGTGCCAGCGGTAAAGCCGAACAGACCCAGCAGCATGATGCGCTTGCGACCCCAGCGGTCGCTGGCTCGACCCCAGATGGGGGAGGCGAGAAACACCATCAGCGATGAGCTTGCGATGATGGAGGTTATCTGGAATTCCTGCAGACCCATTTCGCGGCCCAGTGGCGAAAGTACCGGGAACAGCACGGAAAACCCCATGCCGACAATCACCAAAGACGCAAGCAGCGTACGTTTGGCGACGGTGGTGGAGAATGACTCTGAATTATCGGTTTCGGACACGGCTGATTCCTTGGCAGCCGGCCACTTTAACAGGCGGAGTGATCAGGTAGTATTATGGGTTGTAGTTTTGCGGAGAGATTGAGATGGGTAACGACGAACGACTTCAACAGCAGGGGACAGAACCAGCGCAGACCCCAGCCGCAGCCTCATCAGCCATAGAGCATCTCGACGTCATTATTGTGGGGGCTGGCATTTCAGGAGTCAGCGCTGCGCACCATATTAAGGAAGGTTGTCCTGGTCGCAGCTTCGCGTTGCTTGAGGGGCGCGAACGCATGGGCGGTACCTGGGATCTATTTCGCTACCCCGGTATTCGCTCAGACAGCGACATGCACACGTTGGGGTTTCAGTTTCGCCCTTGGCGTGATGCTAAGGCGATTGCGGATGGCCCCTCAATTCGTAAGTACGTCAAAGCGACTGCCAATGAGAGTGGGTTAACCGATCACCTGCGATTGAATCACAAGGTGGTTGCCGCAAATTTTGACGAGGCGTCCTCGCGCTGGCACGTCACGGTCGACAACGCGGGCACTCTGCGCGAGCTAACCTGCAACGTGCTCTTTATGTGCGGTGGCTATTACAGCTACAAAGGCGGCTATACCCCAGAATTCAAAGGGCGGGACAGTTACACCGGCCAGGTGATTCATCCACAACAGTGGCCAGAAGATCTCGATTACAGCGGTAAGAAAGTGCTGGTGATTGGAAGCGGTGCGACGGCCATGACTCTGGTGCCCGCCATGACCGATAAGGCGGCCAAGGTAACCATGCTGCAACGCTCGCCGACCTATGTGGTGTCGCGCTCTGACGAAGACCCCATCGCTAATTTCCTGCGCAAAATTCTGCCGGAGAAACTGGCGTATCGGCTAACCCGCTGGAAAAACATACAAATGCAGCGGTATATCTTCAACCGCACCAAAACCCACCCCGCAAAGGTGAAAGCAAAGCTGATCGACCTTGTGCGTGAGCAGCTTGGCGATGACTACGACGTCGAGAAGCACTTCACGCCAAGTTACAACCCGTGGGATCAACGACTCTGTCTCGTGCCCAACGCCGATCTGTTTACCGCTATCAAAAGCGGTAAAGCAGAGGTTGTGACCGAGCACATTGAGGGGTTTGTTGCGGAAGGCGTGCGGCTTAAAAATGGTGAGGTTCTGAGCGCTGACATCATAGTGACAGCCACCGGACTGAATCTCGAAGTGTTGGGGGGTGCAAGCTTCAGTGTTAACAACGTGCCGGTTAATTTTTCGGAGACGTTCAGCTATAAGGGGATGATGTATTCCGATGTGCCAAATCTCGTGCAGACGTTTGGATACATCAACGCCTCCTGGACGCTGCGTGCGGATCTAACCTCGGAATACGTTGTGCGATTGCTCAATCACATGAGTGAGCATGACAAAGCCGTGTGCACGCCGGTCGTGGCGGCTGCGGATGTTGGGATGTCGGCCAAACCCTGGATCACCGATTTTCCGGCGGGCTATATGATGCGATCGATGCATTTGTTTCCCAAGCAGGGGGATCGCCAACCTTGGCTAAATACGCAAAACTTTGCCGAAGATCGGAAAACGATTCGTAACTCGCCATTAGAGGATGGTTCGCTGATCTTTACCTCGGCTGAGGAGGCTTTGTCTAACACCGCTGCAGCGAGAGCCAGCCTGCACTCCGACGCCGCCTAGGCGCGGTACGCCCCGCCAATGAAACTAAGTAGCCTTGTATGATGTCGTAAGTCTGTGAGCTAGCGCACGAACCTACCTCGATACTGTCGCCAAACTGGGGGGGCAGCAGGACGGTGCAGTTAATTTTCAAGCAGGCAGCAAGGCACTTTAGGGTGCCATTGGGCCTCTTTAGCGGGACGGAATGATGCACACACCCTCTTTACGAGCACTTAGGCTGGGACTCTTTATTGGCGGTTTACTGAGTGCGGGCTCAGCGCATTCGGCTCTCGACCCTTCTGCTACCCCCGACCACTCAAAGGCTTGGGATAACCGCTACATCGTTACCCTCAAAGCCGATGCGCCGTTGGTTAGTGCGCGGGCAGCAACAGCGGTGTCCTCGACCGAGCGTATGGCGGGTTCTGCCACTACGGGGGCCGGTCAAGCGATGATGCAAAAGGCGCGCACGATGGTGGGGGGAGTCGGTGGCGAGCTGCGCTACGAATTACCTGGGCTCAACGCCGTCGCTGTGCGCCTCTCAGCGGCTCAACTCACGGGCCTTGCTAAAAGTGCCGACGTTGAGCGCATCGAACTGGACCCGCCGCGTTATCCGTTGATGGTGGATACGCAAATTACGCCGTTTGGAATTCCCTTGGTGCAAAGCGATCAGGTGGCCTACGGTGACGCGCCTGGCATTATGGTTTGTGTGGTCGATACCGGTTTCGATCTGGGCCACCCAGACTTACCGCCGGCTTCTCGAGTGACGGGTGCATCCGCCCCCGGTATCGGCCCATGGTTTCAAGATGATGACGGGCACGGTACCCACGTAGCGGGCTCAATCATGGCGCTGGCTAATACTGAAGGGGTCATTGGCACCACCAATGGTGGCGAGTTTGATGTGCACATCTTCCGTGTGTTTGACGAGGAGGGCTCGACCGCAAGTTCGTCCGACGTTATCGCGGGTGTGCAATCCTGTGCCGACGCCGGCGCGCGCGTCGTCAATCTCAGTCTTGGCTGTACGGGTAATGGCTGTTTTAGCGCCTCCGAAGAGCAGGCTTTTGCGAATTTCTCTCAGGCAGGCATTCTTACGGTCGCCGCGGCGGGTAACGATGGCGCTAGTCCAACTGACGGTACGCTACCTAGTTTTCCGGCGGCCTATGCCGGCGTGGTCGCGGTCGCTGCCCTCGACGAAAACAGAGACATTGCAGGGTTCTCCCAGCGCTATCCAGAGGTTGAGCTCGCAGCTCCCGGTGTTGCCGTGCGTTCAACTGTTCCTCGCGGTACCGGCTTTGGTGCGCAGGTCACGGTAGGTACACAGAATCTTGCAAGCGAGGCGTTCCTGGGCACACCAATCGGCACGGTGTCAGCGACACTCGCCGATTGCGGACTGGCAGGGACAGTCTGCACCAACGTTGCCGGGCAAATTTGTCTCATTGAGCGCGGTACGTTCCTGTTTGTCGAGAAAGCACAAAATTGCGAGGCGGGTGGTGGCATTGGCGCCATTATTTACAACAACATTCCCGGTGCGATTGGCAACGGGACCTTGGGCGATACCCCGGGGGTGACCATTCCGGTTGCTGGCATTAGTGATACTGACGGCGCCGTCCTGCTAACGTTGCTTGGGGAACAAGCTCAGATATCCATTGGTCCTGAAGATTATGGTGAGTTGAGCGGCACCTCGATGGCGACACCTCATGTCTCAGGCGTTGCTGCTTTGATATGGAGTCGGGCTCCGGCAAGCACTAGTCAACAAATTCGGGCTGCGTTGCAGGCTGGTGCCGAAGATCTCGGCGCTCCGGGTCGGGACAACACGTTCGGGTTTGGCCTGGTGCAGGCGGCTAACTCATTGCTGGCACTGTCGGGTGATGCCGATAACGACGGTATTGCTAACGATGCGGATAACTGTGCACTTATTAGTAACGTGACCCAGCTTGATCTTGATGTTGATGGCGTCGGAGATCTCTGTGATAACGATGTAGATGGCGACGGCATAAGCAACGACTATGAAACGGCCAACGCGCTGGACCCTGCAATTCAAGATTCGCTGGCTGATCAAGACAACGACGGGTTCAGCAATCTGTCTGAGTTTTACGCAAGCACCAGTTCCAACAACCCAAGCTCAACCCCTCAGGTCACAAATACGCCACAGCTGGTGGCGGCGGTTCTGCCGTCCTCGCGCTCAGCGTTGGTAGGGCAACCGATCACAGCCTTTGCAACCATGATCAATAGCAGCAGCGAGACGGGCATCAACTGCTCTGTTGCCCCCCTCGATCCGTTACCGGCCGGCTATGAATTTTTTGCAACCCAGGCTGGCACCAACGCGATCACCGGATTTGCTAACACAACTGTAAATATTCCTGCCAACACGGCCCAGTCTTTTGTGTTGCGGCTCACACCGGATGCGGCAATCACGCCCCGAGAGGTGCAGCTGCGCTTTGGCTGCGACAACCTGGGGGCAGCAACGGTGCTGGACGGTCTGACAACACTCTTGCTTTCTGCGTCGGATACTCCGGTTGCCGACGTTGTCGCACTCGTTGCAACTGCGACCAATAATGGCGTCGTAGAAACCAATGCAAGTGGTGCTGGCGCGTTTAGTGTCGCCAGTATCAATCTGGGCGCACAAGCACAGGTGACGGCAACAGTATCGGGTACCAATTCGGTGGTACCGTTAGCGCTTAGCGTTTGCCCAACAGATTCATTGGGAAATTGTTTGCAAGACGCTGCACCAAGCGTCACGCTTTCGGTGGGTGCTGGTGCAACACCAACATTTAGCGTGTTTGTGCAGGCGGCGGAAGCCATACCGTTCGATCCGGCAAACACGCGAATTCGTGTGACCTTTGCTGACGCAAGCGGAGTGATCAGAGGCGCAACCTCCGTTGCTGTGGTCCGCAACAACTAACAGAAATAGCGGGACGTAACCCAATCGTAAACAGAACATGGATTGCTTTACATTGTTAAGCTCGCCTTACATGATTATCTAGGCATAATCGTTTTTTTTCACCAGTGGTAGATTAAATATGAACTGGACTAACCCAGGCCGGGCAACCCTTGCCGGTCTTGTCCTTCTCGGCAGTGCGCAGGCACAGGCAGTAGGGACCTTATACGCAGGCTTTGGCGGCGCTTCAGATGGTGTTTCCGTCCGTAGCGCAACCACGTTGACAGAAACTGGCTCTTTCGGAGTGGCTGGCGAAGTCAATGGCATTGCTGCTGGTCAAGGCAGCAATCTCTATTTAGCAACTGGCGACAGCGTTTCGAACGTCACTATTAGCGGAATGGTTACCGCCACTGACACCGTTGCCAACGCCGGTTATAGCGACGTTGCTGTGCTTGGCGCCAATCTGTGGGTCGCCGCAACAGGCACCGCGGATGGTCTCTCGCGTCGTGATTTGAATACGTTAGTCGAAGCCGAATTCATCGCGACCGCGTTTGAACCCACCTCCATCGAAGACGGCTTTGGTCGTTTGTACGTTACCGCTGGCGATACGCTCTACGTCTTTAGTAACACCGGTGCGGAACTGACTAATGCTGCGGCTGACGCGGGTGTGACCTTTGTCGATTCGGCACTCTCGGGAACCCGCCTTTATGCGGTTACCGGTGGGGCCGCAAATGGCGTTAGCGTTCGCAACCCCATTACGCTAGCGGAAATTACAGACGCCTCGTTTGCGCTGCCGTTTGCTGTTGAAGGCGTTGTCGCTGGCGACAACGATGATCTGTACCTGACCTCAGGTGGAAACGTTTTCCATTATTCCACAGCGGGTGTTGAACTCGATGCTGCTGCTACAGGCCGCGCGCTCACGGACATTACGTTTATTGCCGATCCTCTTCCTCCGACAACGGGTACAGCACTGGCCATCACGGCATCTGCGGCTGGCGACTCGATTTCTATTCGCGATGCAGAAACATTGGCTAATGCCGGTGGTTTTGACGTCGTAGCGAGCGCCGCGACAGGTATTGCGCTCGGACCGCTGAATGATGATCTCTATCTTGCTGCGGGCGATACCCTGTTCCACTACGGCGCAGCGGGTGCCTTGCTAGAGAGTGTTCAAGAAGCCGGAGTTAACTTCACTGATGTTGCGTTGGTTGACGGTGACCTGATTGCCTCGTTTACGGATGGTTTCAGTATTCGCAACGCGGATACATTGGTCGAGATGACCGCGGTCACTGGGCTCGGTTTCACACCTGCATCAATCTCTGCGGGTAATTCTGGTGAGGTTTACATGACCTCAGGTAACGTCGTTTACCGTTACAACATCGCCGGCTCACAGCTCGCTCTTTTTGCGGCTAACTCCGCACTTACTTTCACCGATGTGGCATTGGTTAACAGTGTAGTTTACGCAACCTATAACTCGTCGACGCAGAACGGCATCTCCGTCCTTGACCCGGGTTCGCTTGATCAGTCCGACGTGATTGAGCCAACGATCGCAGCAACAGGTATTGGCGCCGGTGGTGCTAACGACTACTACATCTCAGGTGGCAATGAGATTGTCCACTACGCGCTTGATGAAGAGCTTGCACGATTCACTGCTGCCCAAGGCACGACGTTTCCTGATGTTGTGTTCTCGCCAGAAGGTTCCAGTGAGCTAACCAGTGTGGTCGCGGCTATTCTGCCCAGCAGTCGATCTGTACAGGTCGGTAACACGGCTTCTGCCTTCGCGACAGTGATCAACACTGGGCCAGTAACGGCCAGCAACTGCCGCATCGAGCCTGCCGCGGGTTCAAATGTTCCCGGTGTGTTTAGCTACCAGACCACAGACGGTGGCACCAACGAACTGGTGGGTACGCCAAATACGCCAGCAGACATTGCTGCCAACAACGGCAACCAGAGCTTCTTCTTCTCGTTTGTTCCTGACGCACCCTTTGCGGCAGCGGAAGTCGCGCTTGATTTCGCATGCTCCAACGCTCCAGCCGCACCAGTGTTTGAAGGGGTCAACACACTGCTGCTGTCTGCAGATACAGACCCGGTTCCAGACGTTGTGGCACTGGCTGCCACTGTTGAAGGCACTGGCATCGTGAACATTCCTGGTGTTGGCGGAACGGGCTTCTTCTCCGTGTCATCCGTAAACGTTGGGGCTGCAGGTGAGATTGCCGTAACGGCAGCACTGACCGACGGTGACCCCGCTGTGGCACTGTCTATTTGCGAGACTAACCCGGCAACGGGCGCGTGCATTAACCCAACAGCACCGACTACAGGTGCAGTAAATGTGACGATTGGTGCCGGCGATACGCCGACCTTCAGCATCTTCGCTACAGGGTCTTCTGCGGTGGCACTCGATGCCGCTGGCAAGCGCATTCGTGTGCTCTTTGCCGATCAGACTGGCGCTGCGCCTCGCGGTGCAACAAGCGTGGCGGTTCGCACTCAGTAGCGAATCGGCTCAGCTCCCTCGTGAGTTGAGTAACGACTAAAAAAGGGTGGACGATATATATCGTCCACCCTTTTTTTTGTCTGGAGTTTGGTACGCTGATGGTCATTGGGCAGTAACGCAGTGGGGAGACTGGGGTAAATGGCTGAGCAGGAAGGTGCGCTTACCGGCATAAAGGTTCTGGATTTAACCGACGAGAGGGGGATCTACGGCGTAAAGCTGTTGGCCGACCTGGGCGCCGACGTCGTGCGACCAGAGTCACTGGGTGGTGATCCACTGCGAGCGCGAGGGCCGCATTTCGAAAATAGCTCGCTGTGGCACGCCTATTTCGCCTCCAACCGCCGGTTTGTGGCAATGGATCCAGAAACAGAGAACGGTCAGTTGTGGTTGGATCGTATGATCGACGCCACTGATATCGTGGTGACCTGTGTTGGTGCGTTCTGTGTTGAGCAGGCAAATGTTTCGGCGGCGCTTGATCGTCGTCCCAGCCTGGTTGTTATTGACCTAAGCTCGTTTGGCGACAGCGGGCCTTGGAAAGACTATCTCGCGCCAGACCTGGTGGCCGGGGCCCTTGGTGGCGCAGCTGCTACGACGGGGGATGTCGACACACCCCCGCTTAAATCTTTTGGCGAACTCAACTTTATGGTGTCTGGTGCCTATGTTGCTATTGCTGCATTGAGTGCCGTGCTGCACGTGAAAAACGGCGGCGAGGGGCAGCGCGTTGGGATCTCGGTGCACGAGTGTATTGCCTCATGCCTTGAGCACGTTTTGATGTGGTACTTCTACGAAGACAAGCTAGCCGGCGCCTCGAGCCCACAGTTACCACGTCGTGGCAGTCTGCATTGGTCAAATGCCTATAAAGTGATGAATGCCGCCAGCGGCTCAATCATGGTGACACCGGCACCTGATTTTGAGGCCCAGATCTTTTGGCTCGTCGAGCAAGATGCCCAGCAAGATCTGATCGATCCCAAATATTTTGAACCTGAAAACGCGCCGCTGATGATTGAGCGTGTGATGGAAGTGTTGCACGGTTGGGTGGCAACCAAGGACGCGGAGACGCTGTTTCACGAAGCGCAAGAGCGGCATGCGCCCTACGGATGGGTGTTGCCGGTCGATAAGCTTGCGTCCAACCCGCAGCTCGAGGCGCGCGACTGGTGGGCCGATTACCCGCTGGCGGAGGGGGTAATTCAGGGGCCGGGTGCGCCCTATCGATTTAGTGACACGCCCTGGGAAATACGAGCCACTCGTAGCTCTGCGCCGGCACCTCTTGAGGGGGCCGACCCGGCGAGTGTACTCGCCGATATTGGCTGGTTGGCAGAGGGAGACTCAGCATGACTGCAGCGCCGCGTCCGCTGGACGGAATACGCATACTCGATTTCACCCATGTACTTGCCGGTCCGTTTGCGACCCGCACGCTGGCAGATATGGGAGCAGATGTTGTCAAGGTTAATTCAGTGGAGCGCGCTGTTGCGACTAACGATCCCACGCACCCCTATTACCTGATGTGGAATCGTAGCAAACGCGCCTTATCACTGAACATGAGCAACCCAGAGGCGCGACCGATCGCTCGTGCGCTGGCGGAGAAAGCCGATGTGGTCATCGACAATTTCTCGGTTGGGGTGCTTGATCGTTGGGGCATCGGCTATGACGCTGTCAGCGCAGAGAACGAGGGCGTCGTGTATGTGCAGATGTCAGGTATGGGCGAGGGCGGGCCGTGGTCAAAATTTGTAACCTATGCCCCGACGATTCATGCCCTTGCCGGCTTGACCCAGTTGACCGGTGTGCCGGGGCGTGAAGACATTGGCGTGGGGTTCTCCTACAACGACCATCAGGCAGGTTTGCATGGCGCTGTGGCAATACTCGCGGCCCTAACATCCCGGGCTAGAACCGGGCGTGGGCAACGAGTAGATCTTTCCCAGTTCGAAACCGGTGTCAATTTTCTTGGCCCGTCGCTGCTGGACTGGTTTGGCAATGCCCGGGCGGCTGCACCTGTTGGCAATGATTTACCCTACGATCAGCTTGCTCCCCATGGAACCTACCTGTGTTTACCCGGCAGCGGCGGTGCTAGTGCCATAGAAGACGAACGCTGGGTGGCCATTGCCTGTATGACCAACGACCACTGGCAGCGCTTGCGTGGCTTGATGGGTACGCCAGACTGGAGCGGTGCTGCGACTCTTGAAACCAATGCAGGGCGCCATGCGCAGCGCACTATGCTTGACGCACGGTTGTCTGACTGGACTGGGTCTCAGAGTGCAACCACCGTCATGGAGCGTTGCCAGGCGGCTGGCGTACCGGCTGGGGTGGTGCAAACTGGTATCGATCTGATGGAGAACGACCCTCAGTTAGCGGCGGCACCGTTTTGCCAACCCATTGAGAGCATTAATCCAGCCATTGGCCAAACCTTTGCCGATCGGCTGCCATTGCACTTCTCGAAGACGCCTTGTGATCAGTATTCCCGGGTACGGGAAGTTGGTGAAGACAATGCGGCAGTATTGGCCGACTGGTTGGGAATGAGCGCGGCAGAAGTGGCGGCCGGGGAGGCTGATGGGCGTCTGAGCTAGCTGTTTTGTTATGCTCACAGCGCACTACGCCATGCATGCATGCATGAAGGAATCTGTTATGAACTATCAGCACATCACACTGCAGCCTATGTCAGGTGCACTTGGGGTCGAGATCAGGCTGCCGGATGGTTTTTCGGCCGCAGCGCCGTCAGCCGCGATCGTGGCGGAAATCAACGCCGCCTGGCTTGAGCATCATCTGATTGTCTTTCGTAACCTCAGTTTGTCGCCACCACAACAGGCCGAGTTTTGCGGACTGTTGGGCGCCCTAGATGTGTATCCCTTTTTGGCAGCAACCAGCGAACACCCGAACGTCGTGCCGATCATTAAAGAACCTGACCAGAAGCTCAATTTTGGTGGTGCCTGGCACACTGATACGTCCTATATGGAAAAGCCGCCGAAGGCGACCTGCCTGTACGCGCTGGAAGTTCCACAGCGGGGCGGAGATACCTTGTTTGCGAATACGACAAGCGCATACGCGGCATTGTCTGATGGTATGAAGTCAATGTTGAGTGGGCTGATTGGCGTGTTTACGCCATCGATGGTGCACGGTAAGCAGGGCGCCTATAGCGCGAAACAATTGAATTTGGATACCAAAGAAGCGCCAGATGTCGCTGAGCAAAGAGTGTTGCATCCAGTTGTGCGTACGCACCCGGAAACCGGCGCTAAATCGATCTACGCCACACCGGTACACTGTGAGCGTTTTGAAAACATGAGTCGCTCTGAAAGTTTGCCGCTGTTGAACTTTCTTTATGAGTTTGCCACCAAGCCAGAGTTTACGACGCGACTAAACTGGCAGCCAGGCACCCTGGCGATTTGGGACAATCGTTGTGTCTTTCATAACGCCATTAACGACTATCAAGGCGAGCGCCGCGAAGTACACAGGGTGACGTTGCAGGGAGAGCTGCCCGCATGATCGTCGCGCGTAGGTTGTTACTTATCTGGCTTGTACTTTTAACGGGCTGCAGCATTGATGATACGTTTGGGGAAGAAACCAATGAACTTGGAGGCACTCTAGTGGCGGCAAGCGGTCCGGTGACCACTGCGGTCGACATCGACTCTGGCCGGTTGCAGGGCGCAGAGGCCGATGCGGCCACCGGTGTGCGCGTGTTTCGCGGCATTCCTTATGCGGCGCCACCGGTGGGTGATTTACGTTTTCGAGCTCCGGTTCGTCCAGCGCGCTGGTCGGGTGTTCGCTCAGCGCTCGACTTTGGTACCGCCTGTTGGCAAGACTTCAGCCACGACAGTTTTGTCTGGAGCCGGGGCGATTTTCAGCGTAGCGAAGACTGCCTGTATTTGAATGTTTGGAGTGGCGCACAGGAACGCGCCGAAAAACGACCGGTGATGGTGTGGTTTCACGGTGGTTCGCACACCGTAGGCTATGGCCACTCAAAAATATTTGATGGCACTGAACTTGCTCGCCAGGGCGTAGTGCTGGTGTCGATCAATTACCGACTGGGTCCACTTGGGTTTCTGGCGCACGAGGCTTTGGAGGAAGACGGGGCTGCCGGCAACTATGGGCTGATGGACAAGATCGAAGCGCTTAAATGGGTGCGACGTAATATTCTGTCTTTTGGTGGCGATCCTGACAACGTGACCATTTTTGGTCAGTCTGCGGGGTCATCCAGCGTTTGTTACCTGATGACATCACCCCAGGCACGAGGCTTGTTTCATAAAGCCATTGGGCAATCAGCGGCGTGCTTGCTAGAGCGAACTGGTGATCCAGATCTTAATGGGTACAAGCGTGGTGCTGCACTCGTGGGAGCCGCTGGACTTAAGGCAAACGTCACGGCGGAAGCGCTCCGACAGCTTGACCCCCAAGCGCTGTTGGCTGCAGCAAACAGTTCGGGCTGGCAGAACGGTTCACGCATAACTATTGATGGGCGGGTTGTACCGCAACCGCCGCTCGAAGCCTTTCAAGCGGGTACTCACAATCGCGTGCCGCTGCTCGTGGGTTCTATGAGTGACGAAGGCAACCAGCTGTTGCCGTTAAACACAGCGCTCACAAAGGCAATGCTGAATGATCGGCTGGTAAAGCGGTTTGGTGTTGACGCGGCGAATGAACTACAGAAGCTGTACGCAAAGGATCTGGCAGAGTCTGCTGGGTTAGCGCAGCGAGAAATTTTGATCGATCAGTTCATGGCCTGGAGTATGCGCACTTGGGCGCGCCAGAACTCGAACGCGGGTCAACCCAGCTATTTGTACTTCTTCCCTCACATTCCTCCGGCATTTCGGCTGTATTTGCCCCACGCCACAGACCTGCAATTACCCGATGGTCCGCGTAGCGGCGGAGCTTATCACTCCGGTGATCTGGCTTACGTGTTCGGCACGGTTGATCTGGTTGGCATGGACTGGACTGAGCGCGACCGTCAGCTGTCGAGAGAAATCACAGGTTATTGGACAAACTTTGCAAAATCTGGAAACCCGAACGGCAGCGGATTGCCGGCCTGGCAACAACACAGTGGTAATGAGGCCGCGACTATGGTGTTTGCGGAAAACTCAGCAACACAGGATGGGGTGCGGACGACAAAGCTTGATTTGTTCGACCAGCTAGCGCTAGCCCGACGGGATCCCTAATCGATTCAGGGCTTTAAGCGAGTCGAAATACAATGCGTGAGGACATTTCTGTTTCACTAACGGACTTATGATGTCGGCTATACGGGACGCCACCTGATGGCCCACCAAACCAACCCGCAAGCAACCAACGCCGGTAAGGTTACGCCTGCAAAGTCTCGGGCAAGTGCATCCGGGGTGCAAATGCCCACAACAACTTCCCAGACATGAAAACCCGCGTGAGCGACTTGCCAGGACGCCACGGCACTCCACAAGCCCAGGCGCTGGGACGGCCAGAGCAAACCACTGGCAACACCGATGCCGCTGAGGAAATAGACAAAGCCGATATCGCGGATAAAGTGCGGGTTGAATGCCCCGGTATCGGGTACGCCAGGTACCGCCCAATACCAGGCTTCAGGATTGGCCAGCATATAGGTGCCATTGCCCACGAGGAGCAGCGCCAGTGCAGTGGCTGCGGTGTAGGCGATTTTCATATTGAACCTCCAGTCTTTAGTAGAGTTGCCACAATCTGCGCCTGGTCGTGTGGGTAGCGAAACAACGCCCGCAATTGAGCGTTCGGACCGATCAATGCAATAGCCGAGGAATGGGCTACATTGGAACTGGGCTTTTCTGGCGGGGCGATAAAGCCAAACGCGGTAGTGGCTTTTTGCAGTTCTTTGGGTGTTCCGGTGAGCGGGGTAATCGCTGGGTCAAAGGCTTCAGCGTAATCTGCGATGCGTAGGCCACTGTCTCTGAAGTGGTCGATGCTGATAAACACAAACTGTGGTTGTGTATGAGAAGTTGCCGTTTGAAGCTGCTGCAGTTGGCGGTTCAGGCGAGCAAACAGTCCGAGGGTGGTTGGACACAGATCAGGGCAGTTCAGATAACCGGAGTACAGCAGCGTCCATCGCCCTTTTAGTTGGGGCTTGCCAAAGGTCGTGCCAGAGCGACCATTCGCCAGGTTCAGCTCAGGTAGGTCTCTGGGTGTTAGCAGCACGGCAGTATCAGCGCGTTGTCTAGGTACTGTGCTGTAGGCAACACTCGCGACGCTTAAGACAGTTGCAACTATCATGGCCAGCAGCAGGTGTCGAAAGCCTAGGTGTTGCTTGAGTTGGATCGCAGGGCCTGCTCGATTTCGAAATCGATTGCTTTTTTTGTGCTTAGATAATCTTGCTTGGCGCTTGCTGCCCGTTCGGCGATGTCGTCGTGTTCTGATTTCCAGCGCTGCTGGCCGTTTGGCAATACAACCCGTTTAACTCGAACAGTCCCGTAGCTCGTCTCAATGCTGAGGTCTTCCCGTTCAAGAATACGTTTCTCAAACGGCAATATTCGCAATCCAATTGTGGTCGACCGGTTGAGCACCAAATCAGCTAAGTCGTTGACGCGATCGCTGTTGGCAATGACGCTTAAACAGGTGGCCGATCGGCTCTTTTTCATCACAATAGGGCTGCACCATGCATCACCCGCACCGGCCTCGAAGAGGCTTTGTAGCAGGGGTTCAAACGCCTCTGGGCTCATGTCATCGATATTCGCTTCGATTTTGTAGTGGAGCAGACTGTTCGATGCGAATGGACTAATAGTGTGAGTAGCAGTGTCTGTATCTGTATCTGGAGTCGCGCCAAGTGCGACTCGTAAAACGTTCGGTAACTCAAAGTCTTTGTGCCCGATGCCGTAGCCGATGATCTCGGGGGCGAACGCCCGGGGGGCCGAAAAGTCGGTCAC
>JALZVT010000079.1 GCA_023300545.1 Pseudomonadales bacterium | reverse complement strand
CGCCTGTTCCTCAGGCAACGTCTGGAGCAGGCCTCCGATGTCGGGTTTGGTGTTGCGTTTGCTGTTATCGGCATGTCCTTGTTTGGCGCAGGAATCGCGCTTGGGTTAACGCCCCTTGGCGGCCAGCTAGGCAGTAATGTTCCGGTTGCCTTTGCGCAGATTGTTCCTTGGGGTCTCGAAAGAACTGTCGGTCCTCTGTTTGATAGCGTCGAACTCGGGAAACTAGTCGCTATAGCCTTTGCTTTCTTCCTAGGTTATGGCGCCACGTTAGCCGAACCTGCACTGAACGCACTCGGCGACACCGTCGACCGCATAACCGCTGGCGCGTTCAGAAAACAACTGCTGATGCAAAGCGTAGCGATCGGGGTAGGACTGGGCATAGGCGCCGGCGTGATAAAAATGGCTTATAACCTGCCCTTGATCTGGTTGCTTGTGCCGGGCTACTTGCTGGTCTTGATACTCACCTGTCGGGCACCCCATAGTTTTGTGAACTTTAGCTGGGACAGCGCTGGGGTAACTACCGGACCTATCACCGTACCTCTCGTACTCGCTATGGGTCTAGGTGTTGGCAGCAACGTACCCGGCGTGACCAATGGCTTTGGAATACTCGCACTGGCGTCCGTTGGCCCCATTCTTACCGTGTTGATTGTTGGCCTCTACACTCAACGGCGCGAGCTTCAAGCCCAAGAGGCTGAAATACCCGAAGAAGACCTCGTGTTAAACCAACCTGAACCTGGGGTAGCTGTCTGATGTTTAAAACGAGTCACAAATATTCTCTGGTGAACGCCGTCTTACCAACCAGCACAGCAAACCGCGTCGTCGATTCTACAATTAGTCAGTCTGGCTCAAGCGCTTTGATGTGGAAGGCACGTGGCACCCAATTGAATGACAGTTGGTATCAACGCTGGCTACCACCTATTAGCCCTGCAAAATCCGTACTGCAACTGTTGGTTCCCAACAATGAAGTGAGTCGAGTGGTGTCGAAAGTTATCGACGAAGGCAATCTCCACCGACAGGCGACTGGAGCCGTGTACAGCACGCCCTGTGAACACGTTTATCTGGGCTCACAGTTTAGCGCGTGGCCCATGAGTGATGCTCTGGCCACTGATCATACACATAGGGTCAATGACAACCTGAGCATTATCCATTGCGTTGTTGGCCGGCAATACAGCGACAAAATTGCACGAGCTGCAATCAACACGGGTAGCCACGGTCCCATCGCACACTACGCTGAAGGTCGCGGTCTGCGACACCGACTAGGTTGGCTCAGAATAACCAAAGAAGCCGAAAAAGATGTCCTTATGGTTATCGCTGATCAAAGCGACGTAGATGATGTCTTTGACGCGATGGCAAAAGCAGGCCAGCTACACTTACCCGGACGCGGGTTTATGTACCGTCTACCTATCAACAGCGGCATGTTCAACCTGCCAAGCAGAGTGTCTCATCGACACTACTCCGCCAACCTGCAGCAAATGATCCACGCCATTGATCATTTGGCGGGCCACAAACATTGGCGGGATCAAGCTGGTATTAATACTTACGGCAACGCAAAGTCTACAAGGTCAGGCACCACAACACCCGAACTCGGATCGATTCATGACCAAGCCTGCGTGTCTGGCATTATCAACCGCGATAACTTGCATGAGCTACAAGATTTGATGCTTGATGCGGGCGCACCAGGACTCAACATCAATCACGCTCGTCTAATTGCCAATGCAGTGGTGCCCCAAGAGCCTAGTACGCGAGTGAATCACGAATACTCACTGCTACGCTGCGTCACTGATCATGACTCCGCAGAAAGAATCTGTGCCTCAATAGATACCAGCGCAGAGCGTATCGGTTTGAAAGATCTGTGCATGCTGGTGCAACAGGTACCCCGTGTCGCCACCTATCTGCCGGGCCACAAAGACCATCGAAAGGGTAGCAACAAAATAGCCGCGTGAGCAGTAGACAAAAACGAGTTCGTGGTAGGCTCTGCTTTAGTCTGAAATAAGCATCAGGGCTTCTGACACATGACAAACAGCGCAGCAGAACTCAATATTATCAAAACCGTTTTGGGCTACACCGAGTCGGGGAACACCCACATGGAGCCCGGAGTCATGCTGAACCCGGTTAGCCATTACACCGACCCCCTGCGCTTGCAGCAGGAAATCGACACCCTGTTTCGTAACTTCCCCATCATTGTGGGCCACGTAGGACAGATTACTGAGCCCGGTCAATTCTTTACCCACAACGACACGGGCGTACCGATGTTGATCACTCGAACGCAAACTGGCGAAGTGAACGCGTTCATCAACGTTTGCCGCCATCGCGGCGCGCGCGTGGTTAACGAGCCTTGCGGCAAGGCCAACACGTTTTCATGCCCCTACCACAACTGGACCTACGGTCTCGACGGCGCGCTCAGAGGCATGCCCCAACCGGTCGGGTTTGGCGATCTCGATAAGAGCGCTCATGGGCTTGTGCAGCTACCCGCCTACGAACAGGACGGCCTAATCTGGGTCCGCCCTTCGCCAAGTGAGGAAGACATCGATTTTCAGTCTTGGCTGGCACCGATGGCAGAACAGCTGAACGCTCTGAAGCTTGAAACCCATAGTGTGTACCGCGAATGGTCCATTCATCGAGATATGAATTGGCGCTTGGCGCTGGAGGGATTTCAAGAGTCTTACCACTTCTGCTCTGCGCACAAAAATACGGCCTGCTCTAGCTACCTAGACAATCAATCCGTATTTGTTAGCCACTACCCCCATGTACGTCATGCAGTGCCTTTGGCACACATCACACAGCTCAAAGACCAAGAAGAAAAGGACTGGGACTACCGGGCAAACTTCATGGATCAGAACTATCTGTTTCCCTGTAACTTCATTCAAGCAATGACCGACCATGTCTACGTTCACACTATCATCCCCACAGGACCTGGCACTTGTGTTTTCAAGTGTCTGATGCTGATTCCAGAACCTGCCAAAACTGACAAGGCAAAGAAATACTGGGAAGCCAACTACAACGTCGTGCGCACGGTGTTCGATGAAGATTTTGTCATTGGTGAAGGCATTCAACAGGGCTTTTCGACCGGCGTAAATACCAACTTCACCTTCGGTCGCTATGAAGCCGGCTTACAGCTTGGTCAGAAAGCGATGGATGATGCCTTAGCCGGACACCTTGTCGTGTAAGCGTTAAGACTCACCCTTGGCTAGGGCCTCGCCATACTGTTCCTGGGTAATCACTCCACCACTGTCTGCCGCCTTGCCTCTTTCACTCGGGTGCAGGTGATCCTGCAAACCATCAATACGCTTCCAGGCCGGATAGGGCTGCTCGCCGTTTTCATTTGGAACATAACGGGATGTTTCTTGGCGCTTGTGCTTATGGATGTAGCGCGCGCAGTTCAGAAAGACTTTATCAACACGGGCCCGCACAACAGCAATCGCTCCGGGGTACTCTTCGAGCAGCGGATCGTCACGATGCACCTGGGCGGTCGCCTGCACCCGTACTCGATTGGGCGTTTCAAAGTCGATAAACAACAGCCCTATTTTGGCTGTGTCTGCAATATTGCCCAGTGACAAAAACATGCCGTTACCGTCATACGCCGGAAAGGCAATAGTTTGGTCATCGAGCACTTTCACGGTTCCAGTGTCCCCACCTTTATGTGACACGGTGGGCTCACCGTCGGCATTAACCGATGACAAAAAGAAGAAGTCCCGGCTTTCAATAAACGCCTTGTGACGGTCACTAATTCTGTCTTCAACAATTGCCGCGGCTATCGCATCAGCAAGCGGCTGTGATTCGAACGACGCCTGCATCTCGCGCTGCGCCTTTGTGTAAAAAGTCATATCTAACCACCTGTAAAACGGGTACCGAAAACCACCTTGCAATACTTAACTTGTTAAGCACTAGTAGGTAATATACGTCAACCGACGGTATCACCAAAGTTCGTGCAGCACTTCGAAGAATCACTGAGAACAGGAACTCTTATGTCCACACAACAACGCTTCGTGATGAATACCTGGTATGCGGCTGCCTGGGAACACGAACTCGATAATACAAAAAACCTGCTGGCTCGAAAGATTTGTGACGTACCGCTGGTGTTTTACAAAACCGCCGATGACGCCTACGCCGCTCTAGATGACCGCTGTTGCCACCGAGCCGCCCCCCTGTCAATGGGGCGCGTCGAAGCTAGCTGCTTGCGCTGTATGTATCACGGCATTCTGTACAACAAAGCTGGCAAAGTCGTCGAGATTCCCGGCCAAACGCACATCTCAAACAATATGAAAGTGCGCGCCTACCCTGTGAGTGCGAAGGGCGGCATGATCTGGGTTTGGATGGGCGACGCCGAACTGGCGAATCCAAATCATATCCACGACTTCCCCCCGCTAGTAGACAAAACCAACTGGCGCGGCTTCGAGAAAGAGGCTTATCTGCACTACCAGGCCAACTGGATGCTCATTGTTGATAACCTCGCCGACTTCACCCACGTCGCCTTTGTCCACACCAACACCCTGGGCGGGTCTGAGTCCTATGCCTACGAATCAGTACCCGATGAAGTCGATGAGTTAGATACCGGCTTAGCCATCAAACGCTGGCACAAAAACAGCGCGCCCCCACCCTTTCACCAGCGGGTTATTCCACAGGCGGAACACGACGTCTCACTTGATCGGCTAAACGACATAGAAATGCATATTCCCGGCGTTTTCCTAATGAAAACTCAGTTCGCTCCTGCCGCTCCAGAGGGAAAGAGTGACGCCAGCGACCCACATCGCGAATACCGTAACTGCCAATACATGACGCCTGAAACTTGGAATACCACCCATTTCTTCTGGAACTACCTGCACAACTTTGATCTGGACAACGCTGCCACTACAACGTCGCTGAAAGATTCCTTGTTCGAAGGTTTTATGGAAGACAAAGTCGTTATCGAACAACAACAACTGTTACTGGAACAGAGCCCAGACTTTGTGCCACGCGGTATTGGCGGCGATAAAGCGCTTACCGTGTTCCGTAAAAAATGGCGGGAACGCTTGAACGAGGAAGTAGCCGACAATGCTTCGTCAGGCGAACATACTTCTCGACCGGTGAACATCAGAGCGCTCATATAAACTCAGCGGGTCTGAACACCAGACTTACTGACCGAGCAACTACTTATCAGGAAGGCTAGCGGGAGATTGGTCAATCGCTTCACCAACATGCAATACCGGCGATGCATCAATCTCTTCCGCATTCATCATTGTCGCAACCCGTTGCAGGGCGGCAACAATCATCGACTTCTCCCAATCTTCTATAGCCGCAAATCGTTTACTAAACGTATCCTGCAATGGAGTCGGCGCTTCCTTTACCTTACCCTGCCCTTCCTCTGTGAGCGTCGCGTGCACAACCCGACGGTCTTGGGTGCTGCGATGACGCGCCACCAGCTTTCGACCCTCTAGCCGATCAATGATGCTCGTGACCGTCGCCTGGGCCAGACTGACCTCCTGGGAGAGCCGGGAAATTGACACGGCGCCGAGATTTTGAATCGCCTGCAGTATCAACAACTGCGGCGCCGTCAAACCCACCTCTTTATTTAGCCGTCGCGAGTAAAGATCAGTGGCACGAATAATCTGCCTCAGATTGATGAGCACCTGTTCTTCTTGATTGATCTCAGTCATGGGCTTCCTGCCTTATATACGCCGATTATAATCGCTCTATGGCCTACCCAGCACGCTTATGGCCGGAATTTTGTCGTTAATAGATATTTTGCATAAACTCCTTAGACTGCGCTTCAATGCAGACTAGGTATTCTCGATAACCCACTATGAACAAGAGCACATACGCCAACATTGTTGCTCGCCAGTACCCCGGCGCCGACCTCGTAGCTATGACGCGTCTCACTGGCGGCGTTTCGGCCGATGTTCACCGCCTTGATCTGAAATTAGCTGACGGCCACAGCACAAGCGTTGTCTTGCGCGCACACGGCACCGCCCATTCAGGTCACTCTGCTGATACGGAATATCGTTTGCTGAACGCACTGCATCACAGCAACCTGCCTGTTCCCGAAGCCCTGTTCGTCGATTCAAGCTGCACTCTTCTCAACGTCCCGTTTCTACTCATCGAGTACATCAATGGGACCAGTGAGATTCCGGCCGGACAAGAAAATCAGTACATAGACCTTATGGCAGCGACGCTGGCCCACATTCACACACAGCACACAACCGCCTTACCCACTTTACCAACCCGCAACAACCCGCTCCCCGAAGTTTTCGATTACCTGCCAGAGGGCCGTCAATGGGTCAGCCTGCGCGAGCATCTAGCCTCACTGACCGCTACCAATTACGTTGGACCTCCGAAACTGCTGCACGGCGACTTCTGGCCCGAAAACCTGCTGTGGAAGAATGGCGTCATCGCGGCCGTACTCGATTGGGAAGACGCTGCCATTGGCGATCCTTTATCCGATGTTGCGGGCGCCCGGATCGAACTGCGTTACAAATTCGGCGTAGCCGGCATGCAGAGGTTTACCGCCGCCTACGCCCGCCATCATAGCGTCGACCTCAACCGTC
Source organism: Pseudomonadales bacterium (assembly GCA_023300545.1). Taxonomy (GTDB): domain Bacteria; phylum Pseudomonadota; class Gammaproteobacteria; order Pseudomonadales; family Azotimanducaceae; genus JALZVT01. The sequence goes on along the minus strand of JALZVT010000079.1, from coordinate 69,629 downwards.
TCGCGTTGTGGCAGGTCTATGTTGCCGCGGCTGCGCAACACTTCATGACAGAATGGGGGCTGGAACCAACACGGCTCGCACACATGCGACGCGAAGCCCTCTTGAGTATCCAGGAGGCAGGCAGTGTCCTTGCAAAAAACACAGATTAAACCGCGCGATTTAGCTAGCGCTCATGCACCCAAATGAAATCCCCACCAGTGGCATTATTGGTGCTCTGCGTGACTACGCGCCACAACCTATTGAGCTGATACTCCAAACGTAGCGTAGAGATCGGTTCAAACAAACCGTAACCGTAGCTCACGTAGAGCTTTGGTGACAAATACTTACCAACAACTAATGCCGCCTGAGCATTGGACGTGCCCGGTGCAGACTCGATACCAATGTCGTCCACCCCTAGCGACTTGCCAATTCTATTGGTAAACAGCTCGCCACTCTGCACCCCAATGGCCATGGCCGCTTGCTGCAGTAACGAATTTTCGGACGCCGAGCTCGACGACAGCGGTCGGCCCAGAACAAGATACGACAGCTGATCAGACTGCGGCAGACTAGGTGTGGAAAACACCTCAAGTTCGGGTTGCCGCAGCGAACCACGCACGTGCACCCCCACCGAAACCTCAGGCGTCGCCTGGCGCAGCGCCCGAACATCCAATCCCGGCTCTTCAATCGGACCACCCGCAAAAATCACCTTGCCATCATTGATTGTCAGATCTTGGCCATAAGCCTTATAAGCGCCTTCAACAATGTCGATCTCCCCCGTGGCCGTAGTCGCCTTGGTGGTTGAATCTTGAATCGCTAAAGCACCAGCAAATTTAGCATCAAGCCCAAGTCCCTGAAAGCTCACGTTATCCCCCAGCAGCAAGCGCACCCGCACATCGCTTTCAAGCGGCGCAGGCGCAACGTCTTCTGAGAGAAATCGCTGATCTTTACTCGCACTTACAGCACCCGTTGGCACCTTGTTCAACCGAATCTCAGCAAGCGGCACTGCGACATCACCGCGCAAGGTCAGCATAGCGTTGTCATACGACACGCGAAGGTCTGGCGAAATGCTAACGCGCGCCTCCGGCGTATCACTTACTACAAATTCGCGACCGGTCATGGTGCCTTGAACATTCAGGCCATCTTTCCAGCCGACCGTGCTGGTGAGTTGCAACGAACCACCCCCTGAATTGGCTGCCCCCAACAGTTCAACGCCATTTTGAGTGCCTAGCAAACGTAACTGAGTTTCTGTCAGCTTAAGACCAAGGTCTGCGAGTTCTGCAGCTGCCAACGTCAACGTCGATTCACCACTGAACAAGGGTTCTTGCAGCGTGCCACTCAGTGCCACATCGCTACTAAGACCTCCTGTCATGCTTGTTAGCGGTTCGACGAAGGCTGCAATCCAGCTGAGGTCTGGCAGGCTAATATTGACATCACCCAAGATCGGCCAGGTCGAATTGTCTGGGTTTGTCGAGGGAGTGACAGCCAGCGTAGCAAAGACACCATCTTGGACCGATTCCACAAGCGGCAGCTGGACCTTAATGTCTATTGCATTACCCTGCGGTTGCACCAAGATGCTGCCCGGCGCAAAACTCGCAACCGCCAACCAGCCGCCGTCGTTATCGCTTGACTCATCGCGAACCTGCACCCGCATCGCGTCCAACAAAAACTGTCCCTGTGTTTCCGCAAGCTGTCCGGTCCAAAGCGCTTCCCCATCGAGTGTCCCTTGGAGACGCACGTCATCGGGTAGCAGCCCGTTTAGATTATCCAGCCGCAGTGCATCGAGCATGAGAGAGGCGCGGGTCGCTTGCTTTGTGATCGCAGCCTCGGCACACAGGCTGCCCCCACCCACCGGCACATCATGCGATAGACAAAACGCCCGCATCTGCACCGCATCCAAACCAATAAAGCCGCTCACAGGAGCCGTTAACGACCATTGGTGGTCGACTCGCGCCACATCGAGATCCGGGTGCAGAAGATCAAGCTTCGCAAGATTGAATGACCAAGCCTGTCCAGCCGATTTAGCCCCAGCGTTGAAACTCCCCTGCGCATCCAGCGACAGGTCAGCCTGAGCGCTCTCAATCACTAATTGCAGACCATGATCAGTCGACGTACCACTAACGTCTAAATCAACAGAGTTCACTTCCTGTCCAGCGAACTGAGCGCCAACCAAAGACAGATCAACATCCAGCCGCCCTTCGAGGCTAGCATCTAGCCTTAACTGCAACGATTGCATGTGTACATCTGCAACCCGCGCCTCAATGACGTTGGCGTTCAGTACCACTCTCGGCGACGCCAATGACCCCAAAACTTTACCGTCGCCGCGAACCGAACCTTGCCATGCTTCGCCGATCACCCTACCCGCCGAACTCAGATCTGGCATGGCCAGGCTCCAAGTCAAATCAGACTCTGGTCCGAGCGCACCATCCGCTTCCAGTACATAGTCACCCCAATGCCCATCAAGCTTGTTGATCAAGCCCCGATCGCCTTGCCAAAGCCCGGCACCGCTCACACGCAAAGCCTCCGCAGCTAGCGTGCCATTGATAGTAAGCTCCGGTAGCGTGACGCTGACAACACCCTCACTGGTTTGCGCACCGCGCGCAGTCATCGCGAGCGCAATCGACCCCGGCAGATCAGCCACATACTGCCCCGGATTCAAATTGTTGCCCCGGACGTTCGCGACCCACTCCAGATCAGAACCAAAATCTACCCGACCATTAACCACAAGCTGGCCGGCACTGTCTTCGGGGTTGTTGCCCTGGGTATCCACTGCGGGTCGATGACGGGATAGCTCACCCAAGGTGGCGGTGAGTTCTTCCAGTTCGAAGTGAGCTTGACTACCGTTTCCAGAAATCGAGAGTGGCGTTTCGTAACCCAAATAGTCGACCCGCATACCTCCCTTTACCACATAGGCTCCCAACGGCCCGCTAACCTGTAACTGCCCCGCTTCCACCCGCATCATCTGTTCCGCCGCTTGCGCCGGCACCAACAACTGCTGCCAACTGAGTGCGAGATCAAGATGCGGCTCGGATAAAAGCTCGACTTGACCGGAGGCAATGACCGGCTGCGGTTGCCCTGCAATCGCAACCTCGATGCGATCAAGTTCAATGTGAGTGGGTTGAATATGCGCGACAAGGTCGAGATCAAGCGCGGGAATATCTTCACCGTCCAGTCGCGCACTGCTAGTTAGCTCAAGATCATCAAAAGCACCGTTCAGCCGAAGTGATAGCTGTGCTTCATAAGCCGGCAAGTCCTGCCCAAGTTGTGCCAACGAATCCGGTGACATCTCCAGCTTGGCTTTCAGCACCGGATCGGAGAATAGGCTTTGCACCTCGGCGGTGAGCTGCGTAGACCAGGGAGCTTCCAGCTGCCAAAGCAGCTGCGGATGACGCAACGATTCAGCAGCACTGACAGTGCCAACAATGGGCGCCAGATTTTGTAGCCGCACACTGTGCTCAGCCGAGACCGTGAATGGATAGTCGCCCGCTGCACTTATACCGGCTGCTACTGTGAGATCAACCAGTGGTGATGCCAAACGGAACTGCGGCATTTCGATTTGAGTATCGATCCAGCTCGCGCTGGCGGTGATCGTGTTGACGACAAATTCGCGCTCCCCTTGATGAATGCGAACACCAACAACTTTCAATGATTCGAGCTCAAAATCCACTGGCGCAGCCAGCTGTTCAGGCAACTGAAACGCTTCTGCTGATTCTTGCGGTGGCGGCTCAAGCAATCGAACCTCAACGCCCTCTACAACTATCGAATCAATATGCGCCACCTCGCTAAACAACGCAGCAGGCCGCCAGTCGATCCGAATACGCGTGATCGCAACCTCCGCAGCATCTGCGACCACGTTGACTTGGGCAAGCTCCAGCGGACCAATCAGGCGCCCAGAAACCGCACCGAGTTCAACGCCTGCAGGTAAAATACCTCGAACCACACTTGCTCCAACTCGCAAGCCCGATTCGGTGCTCACCAACCAACCCACCACTAGACCAATCAACAGCACAACGACCGCGATAGACCGCACAACCCAACGTCGTCGAGGCTGGGAGTTAGGTGTCCGTTGCTCGTTAGAGGATTGCGCTGTCTCGCTCACAGATCAGGGCCAATAGAGAGGTGAACTCTGAGGTTCGTGTCGGGGTCATCGAACGGGTGCGCGAGGTCTACGCGAATCATGCCAACGGGCGATCTGTATCTCACCCCCAAACCGGCACCCTTGCTAAGGTCGCTCGGAAACGAGTTGCTCACATCCCCTGCGTCGGCAAACGCTGCAATGCCCCATGAACCCCCAAGCTGATAATCCACTTCAAGACTAAAGTTCAGCGACCTTGGGCCGCCAATGTCGTCGCCAGCACTATTTTCCGGAGAGATCGATTGAAAAGCATAACCGCGCACGCTTCGATCGCCACCGAGAAAAAACCGTTGCGACGGCGGCAACGCGCGAAACTCCGTAGCCTCAACGGCGCGCGCATCGATGGCTCCAAGCAGCCGACCCCGCCGCCCCAATGGCAAGATTGCCCGACCACTTAAACTCAGACTCGCAAAACTGGTGCTCGAACCTAGCGCATCGGCGCCACCAAGCAGGGTCCCTGAAACACTAAATCCGCGGCGAACAAACTGTGGGTTATCGAGCCGATCAATCGACAATGTCAAACCGGGGTAAATCAACGTGGCATTTCTCGAGGGTTCATCGCCAAAATCAAATGCGGATTGCTCAGCGTTTAGAAACATCCGTCGTCGAAACAGCCCCCAATCATCTTCGCGTGCCGCTCCAATCGAGTATTGGGTAGTGTCTGCATCCCCGATCTCACTCCTTTCTACCACCGAGTAGAAGGTCCACCGATCTTTCGCTACGTCTTTAATAGGAATGTCGTATTCAAATTGCAGTGACGACTCGATCGTCGATAGCCGCGAGTTCACTCGATATCGGTGCCCACGCTTGTTAACGCGCCGAGATTCAATTCCGGCGGTAACCCGCGGCCCCGTATCGGTGCCAAACCCAATACCTGCGTTATAGCGGCGACGCTTTCTCGGTGTAGTTCGAACCACAACGGGAACATGTTGATCAATAGCCTTGTCACGGTCGATATCAAGAGAGACCGTTTCAAAGTAATTGGAGTTGTTGAGATTAAGTTGCAAATCGATGAGAGCATCGGTGTCAAACGGCGAGCCTTGCTTAATGTTGTGATAGCGACTAACCAGAGAATCTTTGAGTATCGATTGCTCGATCTCGATTGCACCAAACAGATACCTTGGACCTGAGTCGAATACCCAGTTCAGCGCCACACAGTTGCGCTGTTGATCTACGGTGAACAGGGAAGTGCTGAAACGGGCATCTAGGAAGCCGGCCTCAAACAGCTGGGTTACCCACTGACGTTTGTGGGTGTCGTAGGCTTGATGATCAACAACACTACCTTGTTTTGGCACCGAGGATTTCTGCAAGCCAGCGATAAACGTTTTGCTGCCCTCGGCAGCCTCTGCCGACACTGTCACCTCACACCAACGACTTCTAACACCTGGGGTGACCAAATAGGTCGCGCGCCACTTACCGGCCGAGCGCTCTTCCAGCTCGGCCTCTACTGCGACGTTGTAATAACCAAAAGGCTGCAGCGCCTGCTGCACCTCTGATTCGGCCAGGGCATGCCAACGCTTGATCTCGCGACTCGATGGCGGAGCGGCTGGTGATGGCGCCTCTTTGCCTTTTTTCAACCGCTCAAGCAGTCCGGCCTCGCTTACCTTGGTCTTCGTACGGATACTTAGGAAAGCCTCGATATTAGTCCGCAGTTCACCGTCAACGCCGGCGACCTTTACAGACACTTGATCCGCAACGGCGGTTTGCGCAAGCACCGCGCACGCAAGAGCCAATAACACCCGCAAGCGGTTAAAACCCTTCAAAAAAGCACCTCAGACCTGCCATCAAACCTGACTCAGTGGACCCTATTGTATTTGTTGTCGAGTCCACGGCTTTACTCCCCTTGCATAACCGGACAACCCAAAACCTCAAGCCAGATCGCGTGTGATCGCACTTTAACCCATGTCAGCAACAGCGGCCGTGAACAGGTCCAGAAGCCCGTCATCTGTAGAACAATTAGGTCCACTCAAGCCGCTTTTGGGCTCACTCCGGGTATTGAAGTGCCTATCGTTGCGCCCCACAATCCCGGCCGCAACGAGGAATAATCACCCCACCAGACCATTGAGGACTACCCATGCCTGAATTTAGCCAGGATCAGCTGCAAGCGTACTGGAACACAGCAATCGATATGACAATGATCTATGTGCCAAAGCTACTGCTGGCTCTGGTCGTACTACTGGTCGGTATGTGGGTCATCGCGCGAATGCTGAAAATCATGGACCTCGCCATGAACACAGCGAGCACCGATACGTCATTGGCACGCTTCCTCCACAGCCTCGCTTCAGCGGTCTTGAAAGTTCTGTTGCTAATCAGCGTAGCGTCAATGGTAGGAATCGCGACCACCTCATTTGTTGCCGTGCTTGGCGCTGCGGGCTTGGCAATAGGTCTGGCCCTGCAAGGTAGCCTGGCGAACTTCGCCGGCGGCGTGCTCATACTGTTATTCAAACCCTACCGGGTAGGTGATTACATCGAAGCTCAGGGAATCAGCGGCACCGTAAAAGAGATTCAAATCTTCAGCACCCTCATTCACACACCAGACAACAAGGTCATCATTGTGCCGAACGGCGCGCTGTCAAACGAAGTCATCACAAACTACTCCCGAGCAAGCACGCGCCGGGCAGATTTCATTTTTGGCATTGGCTACGACGACGACATCAAACAGGCAAAAGTCCTGATCCAAGAGTTAATCGCGCAAGACGATCGTATTCACAGTGATCCTGAACCCTTGGTTGTTGTTTCGGAGCTCGGCGACAGCTCAGTCAACCTAAGCGTAAGGGTATGGGTTGCATCTGCAAATCTATCGTCGGTGCGGTACGCGTTAACCGAGTCAGTGAAGCTGAGCTTTGACGCGAACTCAATCAGCTTTCCTTACCCTCAAAGCGATGTTCGTATCATCTCGCAAACCTAGTTAGCCCGATTCAACGACACCGCTCGAAGGAGCACAATATGCGACTACCACCAAAGCAACACTCAGCGGCCAAACCAGCTACCGCACAACGCCTGCTGATCGCTCTAACCAGCATCATGCTCACGTCGAGCATGGCCACTAACGCTGAAGACATTGGCAGCGTCGACACCAAGTTCAATCTGCTAAGCCCCGACGATTCTATTCAGGTCGCCTCATTTAGGGATTCAGCCGTTAGCGGCGTGACCTGCTATTTAAGCAGTGCTCAGAAAGGCGGCTTCAGTGGCGCTCTGGGCCTTGCCGAAGACACGTCGGATGCATCTATTGATTGCCGCCAAACCGGACCGATCAGTTTTGAAGACACATTCGAGAAGGGCGAGGCTGTCTTTCGAGAGCGTCGCTCGCTGATATTTAAAGCACTGAAAGTCGTCCGTTTTTGCGACACCACCAACAATGCGCTGGTTTATCTGGCCTATAGCGAAAAGGTAATCGAAGGCTCGCCAAAGAATTCTGTATCAGCTGTCCCGCTGAAACCTTGGATCGATCCCACTCGCCCTGTACCAGTATGCAGCTACAAATAGTCTGTCGGCGCGCAGAACCACAATGGTAATCTAGTAAAGGTCGAGCTACTGCTTACGAAGAGGATACGACATGGCTGATTTTAAGGATCGTTATCTAGAGATTGATGGCGTGAAGCTTCACTATGTTGAGGCCGGCTCAGGCCCACTCATCATTTTCTATCACGGCTTTCCCCTGTTCTGGTTCTCGTTTCATCACCAGATGGACGCATTGAAAAATCAGTACAGAGTTGTCGCAGTAGACGGTCTCGGCGTCAACCTGTCCTCTAAGCCGGAAGACCTATCGCTATATAGGCTATCGAATCTCGCCAAGTTACTGGATGGGCTTGCCAGACATCTAGTTGGCGACGAGAGTTTCTATCTCGTTGGGCACGACTGGGGTGGCGCACTCGCCTGGTCTTTTGCCCAGCACTACCCACAGCGACTGCACAAGGTTGTGGGTATTAATGCGCCCCCAACAAATCAGTTACTGGAACTGCTCGAGAACAACCCTGAGCAACAAAAGCGTTCTGCCTATATGTTCAGTATGCGCGGCGGTAAAGTCCATCAGCAGATTACTGAGAATGGTGCCAATCTGCTTTGGAAAAATGCCTACTCAAAACTTCGAGAACTTCCCCACTTCACCCCGGAACACGATGAGGTATTCCGCCAGGGGCTAGCACAGCCGGGCGCAGTAGATGGTGGCATCAACTGGTATCGCGCCAATATCCCACCGCTCGATGAGATCAGTGACGCGCATTTCTGGCCCTCAAGAACAGCAAGCACAACCGTCCCAGGCTTACTGATTTGGGGGGAGCTAGACGATACCTTTGTTGCGTCCTTTATCGATGACCTCCCGCGTTACGTCGAGAACTTACAGGTGTCTCGTTTGCCAGGTCTTGGTCACTCGCCGATGCTGGAAGACCCCGTGTTAGTGACCCAACTCCTACGCGAGTTTTTCGAAACCTAGGTGGCGCAGATTACCTATCGCTGGATAGCATGCCCACTGAAAGATCCTGAACGCGCTCAGACGTCACTGAAGCTGGCGCTTGAACTAGGCATCATAGAAACCACCAAGCCGAAAGACTTGCCCGTTATTCAACACACCATAGAGCGTTGGCTGACTTGCGTGATCTACGATGGTGTTCTTAAGCGGCTTCCAAAGCTAAAAGTTGGCATTGTTGAGCTGGGCGCCAACCGGGTGCCGGCGTCTTTGATGAACCTTGATGTGGGTGTTTCTCTGCTCGGCAAGTTTGATCAGAACTTAAAGAAGTTAACTCTCTCACCGTCCGAGTACTTTCAGCGCCAGGTGCGGGTCGCCCTACTACACACAGAAAACACGGGCTGGATATTGCAAAACGTTGGCAAAGATATCCTGATGTTCAACACCGACTATCTAGAGTTTTAAGCCTCAGAACTCAGGGCGCGAAAAGCGCCAAGAATGAAAGTCACCGTGTCATCAATGGCTTGTTCACGGTTGCCATCGGTGCGACTAAACTGCTCGGCTGCAGCCCTCGACGCTGCCGACGCCATTGGGATAGCCTGCTTCGCTTGCGCAGCCTTAAGACCAAACTCCTCTACCGTTCTTTTAACAAGAATCTGACTGACCCAGGCAAATTTCTTTGAGCTCAAGCCGCTCCTGATATCCGGCTGGCTATACAGAACACCGAGCAAACTGCTGGTTCTTGCGCTGTCGAATTCGATAGAAACAAACAGCCGAATAAAGTCTTGGTAGTGGATCGATTGGTCCAGTCGATCTTTTAACTTGGCAGCAAATTGGTCACTCTCCCGAATGAGCAAGGCCTGCAGAATGGCAATGCGAGTATCAAAGTATTTATAGATCAAAGGAGGGCTAACGCTTGCTTCCTTCGCCAGCGCATCGATCGTGAACTTCGATAGCCCATGATCCAGCAATATCTGCCCCGCACAGTCAAGAAGTTGCATCCGCCGATCATGCGGCGATAGGCGTAAGCGCTTTGTCATAGAGGGATGTTACTCTGGCCACAACCTCGTGTCTGGATAAAACTGCGACCAGGCAAACCAAAAGGCCTGATGTGTGCCCAACGCCTCCCCCTTGGGGCCTACCGCGCGCACTCCTCGCGCATCTAATACGATCCGGACATTTTCAAACGCCACGGTTTCGCCTGCATCAAGCGCTTTGATGAGGCTAGGGACATGAAAGGCGATTGGAACTCCAGACTCCGCGACAATACCAAGCACATCTTCTTGCACCGCAAGCCGCGGATCAGCATCGCCGATGGGGAAAATCGGACCGTTGGCATCCCGGGTATTGCGGAAATCAAAGTCGCGCCCCAGAGCCAGTGATTCGGCCAAAACGGTCGTCTGGGGATGGGCACGCTTCCAATCACCCCAGGTTGTTGTCACGACACCCGCCTGCTTGAGCTTAATGCCACGCTTGGCTAAGGGACCGGTCACCGCATGCCCCTTGAACGTATCAAAAACAGAGTTTGTATTGAGATCAAACATCACCTTGTTCGATCGAATCAACAGCCCTGACGTTCGCAAGACCGGACGCTCAACGCCTTCCGGCAAACCATCGGTAAACCAAGCCTGCGCAGCACCGCACAGCGTGCAATAGGGAATCCCTAGATCCCGACCACCCAGAGTGTCATTCACCATTTCGCGAACTTCCATAATTTGGCGTGGGTAGGCGCGAAACTCACCATTAATTTCTATACCAAAGACAACAGCCTCATCTGCAAGCCAAGCCGCGTTATTAGCGTCAGTGACTTCCGGATTATCTGCAGCAGGAATGCAATTGCACCGGGCGTCGGTCTCATCAAACTTGCGGTCGTCAATGCGCACGCCACCCCAGGCCACATGGCGCCAGTCAATATCCCCTTCACCCAAAAGGGGCCCCCACTGGGGCAACACGCCCACAAAAATCGAGCGTTTGAACGTCAAATAATCTGGCGGCGCAGGAATATCCCAGGCGATCATGCGCTCCGCCAACTCATGCCAGGCGTTGATGCCTTCGAGCTGAGTGCCAATCAGGGTATTTGCTTCTTTTGTCAGATCGTTGCTGAGCTGATAACTCTCCGAAAAGCGCATTAGATCAAGGATTAGCCAGACCAATCGTGCATCACCGGACTGACCAATGGCTTTTAGCGCTTGGGCTTGATCATCAGCCCACAGACCACTGCCAACGTCGCCAAACACGGTTTCAACCGCGCGCCGGGTTTTTTCCGACCAGGGTGCGGTCGTGACGCTTGGTGCCTTGCCAAAGTCTCTAACTTCGCCACGAGGCAAGGCCGACCGGGCAACGGCGGTGGTTGCTGAACGCTGATCAGCCGCCTGTGCCGGTAGCAATGCAGCAAAAAGTAACCCGGTGAGCATTCCCATAAAGAAATAACGCGGACTGATTTTGAACATAGAACAACACCCTGTAACTAGTGCAGGACAGCTTGGCGTCCTGTGAATGGATTACGACCACAAGGTTTGGAAGATGGTTCCTGCGGATCAATCGACAACCGGAGAAGGAAAGATATTGTCAGACAGCGTTCTAAGCGCCCCGAGTGATCTTTCGCCAATGCTCCATATAGATCTGCACCTTGGCGAGCTCGCCGTGATCCAGCCAAACCCCGTGTCCGTTCTGACAGGTGTTCGTGATAATCCCTGAATTAGCTTGGTAGTTCACGGGGTCAAGGATTTTGCTGCATTGCGGGCAGTCGAGCTCGCGGTCAAATTCGGCACTTGGAATCCCCATTTTTCCAGTCACTTCAAGTACGTGCTCCACCACGCCGGGCGGCCAGCTGCGCTCGGGTGACCGAACGATCTCGGCCAACTCAGTGTCATCAAGCCAAACCCCGATACACACCGGGCACACGTCAATTTCAACGTCGTTATAGAAGACTTCGAGCATCGACCCACAACGGTTTAGGCATTCCATAGCATTTTCCAAGACAATATGTGCTCTACGGCGTGGTAGTTAAGATTCGATTTCCGAGGGAAGGTTCCATGGCAGATTCGCAAGCACTTACCTAGCCAATATTTTACGACAGCGTGTTCTGCGCGCTGGCAAACTCTTCAAGCTTCAACTCAGCTCGCACCTGCTGGCCGAGTTCGGTGTTCATATCGTCGACCGGAATGCCGATAGAGTCGGCTATGCGCACCATGCGTTGGAAATTTGCAGCCACACCAGCCGCATCAACTACCACCAAGGGGCCAGCAGACTCCAGCAACGCATTACGGCTAGCCGCTATCGTCACAGTGTCACGTCGTGCAACACTCTCAGCAAACCTCAGCAACAGCGAGCCAAACTCAATGCCTTTGGTCGCACTATTTGCACTACCACGAATGCTTTGCAAATCTATTTCGGTCTGGTTGGTCTTGGCGCTCGCACGGAGCATCGATGCGTGTGCACTGGTTCAGTAAAAACACTCGTTAATTGCAGAAACACGCCCCGCAATCATCTCGATCTGCATCCGGTTCAGAGCACGACCGTCTTCTTGACCCATATTTTGCATCTGTTGGAACGACAAATACTGAGCGCTACCAATGTGTGCCCAGTCGCGCAAGGCATCGGGCACCAGTGTTAGAGCGCGCATCACATTAGCCGTACGACCACTCGGCCACAGATCGGCTTCCGGACCAACGGCACCCTCAAGCGGAATAGTCGGTACAAATCCGACATCTTCACTAAGATGCTGCGGCCTGTACTCAGATACCGCACCTGCAATCGGCTGGGGCAAATCTTCAAGCCCAAGCCCCAGCGCGCGATGAAACTCATCGATGCTAAACACAGCAACCACAAGACCAACCAGCTCAACGTAAGCGCCCTTGCTAAGACCTCGCTCAGCGTTGTCATTCACATAGTGTTGGGTAATCCGGCTTTGGTCAGTAATGACTCGGTGTACGGCGTCCACTGCCAAATCAGATAGCACTCCCGTTGCCTGCGCATACTGGGTATGTTCGCCTTCCTGACCATAGGGACTTAAAGCGGCTTTACGGCTTGCACACCAATTGCAATCCAGAGCTGCACGAGTCTCCGCAGCAATTGCAACACGTTGCTCTCCCGTCCACCAACTTCCCGGCCGTGCCAAACGCTGCCAAAATGCCTGATAGGCAGCGGGAATATCTGGGCGGATGGGATATGGGGCTTTGCCGTAGTCAAACGCAATCATCTTTCAACATCCATTACCGGCGTGTGCTGCTTCACAAAAGGCAGTAACACCTCCAGTATCGGCTCAAGCGTCGGCGCTATCTCAAATTTTGAATTACGCAGCAGAGTAGTAGCCGCACGTGAGTTAACAATGGGGTGCAAAAAATCTCGCTCAGCGCCGTGATGAAGAATGAGAGTCGCTGGCACTTCAAGTGCGGCGAGCTGCCCATTCGTCATGCCCAGTGTTGTTTTGGCATAAAAAGACGCCCACAGCGGTGTTTTGGCGACCTCTTCCATCGATGTCTGGTTTTCATTGCTAAGGTAGCCCAGATAATACTCTTCTGACAGTCGCTGTGCCGCAATTGAACCACCCGTCAACGGAGAGATGACCAATGCTGCAACCTGTTCTGGATAGCGTTCTGCAAGAATCATATTTGAGCGTGAGCCCGAGGACATGCCGTAAAAGGTGGCCGGGCCAACTTTGAGGCGTTGCAACAATAAAAGTGGTGGATTAAAACGGGCGATCAACCATCGAGCACCATCGCCGACATGTTCTGCGGCGCAGCGATCTTGGTCAGGCGCCCCGGGAAACCTTTGAAATGTGGAATGCCCTGTTCGTAGTCCAGAAATTCATCAGCATCCGCGCACAACACCGCATCGCTTGACAGGAAAGCACCCGCCAAAGGTTCTGCCCCTCTCAATTCTGGGTACCACCAACCGTGGGGCACACGAATGTGGCCCTGTTTCATCGACTCTTGGACCAATATTTTCGCCTGCACTTCGCCCGTTACCGTTGTCAATTTCACCCAGTCGCCATCAACCAAACCTTCTTTGTTCGCATCGGTTGGGTGTAGGAATAGCTTTGGCGACGGCGAGCGCTCACGCAGCACAGCAATGTTGCGCTGACCGGTTTGGAAAAATGCATCTTCACGAACACCCGTAAACACTGCGTAAGGGTATTCTTCGCTAAGGGCAGGACCTTCTCGATAGTACGGCAATGGGTCGAAGCCAAGGTCTGCTAACACGCTCGAGAACAGCTCGACCTTGCCTGTTGGCGTGGCAAAGCCCGTTTCACGGTATTTGTGAAATTCGGGTGTTGGCACCTCCATAAAGGTCTCACTCTCGAACTCCGCAAAGGTCCGATTGGAGCGAGAAAGTCGATGGTCAAGCATGTCTTCCAGAGTTTCCCAAGGAAAGTGCTCAGCAAAGTCAAATCGCTTCGCGAGGTCTGTCCAAAATTGGAAAGTACTCGACGCCTCGGCAGGCGGCTCAACCACTTTTTGCGACAGAGTCAGTCGATTTCCCCAACTCCAGCTATCGGCGACATGGTTACGCTCAGTGAATACGTCTCCCGGCAGCACATAGTCAGCCAGCATCGCAGTGGGCGTCATAAATATTTCATGCGCGACAATCAAATCCTGATTCATCATCCCGGCATGAATTTGATGCTGGTTCGGATAGCTCAACAGCGCGTTGTTACCCAGTGCGATGAAGGCCTTTATGGGGTAAGGGTCGCCATGAGCCATGGCGCGAAACACATTGGTTGGGTTTGCCATTTGGCACCCCATAACAATATCGGCATAAGGGAAGCCCCAAACCTTTTCGGTTGGCTCTTTCAGCATTTCAGCCACGCGGTAGGTAAACACTGGGTGATCGTCAAAACCCAATTGCTTTGCTTTCTGTTCGTCAGGCAACAGATCGTGCAACCCAATTTCTGACTCGGGGATGTAACTTTGGTTAAACCCGCCAAGCGTTTCCCCGCCCTGTGCATCCAGATTACCCGTCACCGCGCGCAGAATAGAATGTAGGCGAATCGCTGACGTTGAGGAAATTTGTTGGTCGGTGATGGGTGTCCAAGGTATCACCGCACCCTTAGCATTGGCATACATACGAGCGGCCTCAGCAATCAATGCCCGATCAACACCAGTGATCTCCTCGACCCGCTCTAGCGGGTATTCATCAACTCGCGCCTTGAGCTCATCAAAGCCGGTGCACCACTGCGCAACAAATTCCTTGTCATAGAGTTCTTCATCAAAAATGACCTTTAGCCAGCCAAGGCACATAGCCGCATCGGTGCCTGCACGCACTCTGAGGTGCAAATCTGCCGTTTCGGCCTGGTCGGAAATCCGCGGGTCGAGCACAATAACTTTGGCTCCTCGCGCGCGAGCGGCTTTGATCGCGTTAAAAATGGGGGTCCATGAATGTTTGCGCGGGTTATGCCCAAACAAAACAATGCACTCGGTCTTAGCCCAGTCTGGCTGTGGAAACCAACCATAGGTCAGTCGATTGACCGCCGCTGTGTTACCCGCACAGAGCGCAACGCCGCTGATCCAGTTTGGTGAGCCCAGCAGGTTCATGAAGCGGCGATCGGTGCTGTGAGTGGTTTGGGTATTCCAACCCGAAGTGGAAACAGCTAACGCTTCCGGACCATGTTCACTCACTACGGTCTTAAGTCGCTCAGAAATCTCGTCCATCGCCTGTTCGTAAGAAATTTCTTCCCAGCGATCTGCACCACGTTCGCCAATGCGCTTGAGCGGTTTCCGAATACGATCAGCATGGTTATGGATGTCTGGGGCGGCAACGCCCTTGTAGCAGATGTTGGCCGCAAGCATCGGATTATCGTGGGCGAGTACGCGGCTGAGTTTGCCCTCTTCGGTTTCAGTGCGCAGCTGGCAACCAATATCGCAGATCGTACAAACGGAATACTTGGTTTTGTTGCTGTGAGCCATCTTCTAAACCTCGTTTTGGCCGAGTTTAACCGGAGATGCTCAGCAACGCCTCATCTGCACTGGCTAGCAGCCTAGGTATCGCCTCGTTTTTGGCCCCCATGCGCTCGTCGGTTGATTCGCCGACCTTCCAACGGTTGTGCAACTGCTGCACTACCGTCGCCGTTTTCCACAGCCCAAACGCCTCAAACCAGTTTGCCTTGCTGACATCAAGCCCCGTACGTTGCCCATAGCGCTCGATCACTTCCTCGCGAGTCGGCAAGCCCATAAGCTGCATACCGTCGTGCCCGCGAAGCTGCTCTGCACTGTCCTTTGGGTCTGGCCAATAGTTCAACAGGGTACCAAGGTCAATCAGTGGATCACCGAGGGTAGTCATGTCCCAATCAAAGAACGCGATGACGTGATCTGGGTCCGCAGGGTCAAACATACAATTGTCTAGCTTCAGATCGTTGTGTACCAAAGACACCCGTTGCGAGCTAGGTTGCTGGGCAAGCAAGCGCTTGTGCAGTGACTGCATCTGGGCATCGTGCTGGGCATCCGCCACCAAATCCCAACGCTTCTTCCAGCCCGCCAATTGGCGGTCAACAAAGCCCTCTGGCTTACCCAACTGATCTAAGCCATTGGCTTGCGTATCCACCAGATGGAACTCAGCCATCGCGTCTATCAAGGCAAAACCAATGCGCCGCCCCACGTCATCGTGGTGCCGCATCGACTCGGGAATAACTCCGCGAATCACCTCCCCCCGGCGGCGCTCCATCACAAAAAAATCCGCCCCTGCTACCTCAGGGTCATCGCAGAAATGATAGGCACGCGGTGCTCGCTCGAAGGATTGCCAGAGGCGAGACAACACCCGGTATTCGCGCTGCATATCGTGAGCGCCCGGGGCGAGCGTGCCAAACGGCGGGCGTCGAAACACCAGCTCAGTGGCGCCGAAGCGCAGCATATAAGTGAGATTAGCTGAGCCGTTTGGAAACTGCAGCACCTCAAACTCACCGCCCAGATCAATATCAGCTGGCAGGTGTTTGCGCAGATAACCCTCAATACCCGACCAATCCAGTGCTTCACCAGCGCGAACCGCCTGCACTTCCGGAAGTGGAACGTCGCGAAATGGATCTACCGTCAATTCGACCATGGCGCTACTTCAACCTGATTGTTATGTTCTTGGGAGGATAGTCTTTTCGCTGGGCCGATTCAGCTGACTTGTCAGTACTCGACCAATTTGATGCACTCTAGCGATACAGAATCACGATACAGCCGTCATCGTCATAAGGAACAACGGGTTATGACCAAAACAGACCAAGCATTCTCATCAGCCGCCCTCGGCTTCGACCCAGAACAACTCGCCGAGCGCTATAGCGCGGAACGAAGCAAACGGCTACGCGAGGATGCCGAGTCGCAGTTTGTTGAGGTCAGCAACGACTCGCCATTTGCCAACGCCTATCTGGCAAACGATACCTACAGCAAACTCGAGGAACGTGACCCCATAACAGACGTTCGCGACGTCATTGTCGTCGGTGGTGGCTGGGTTGGCATGATGACCGCCACCCGATTGATTCAGTCCGGCGTCACTGATGTGCGCATTGTGGAAAGCGGCGCGGACTTCGGCGGCACCTGGTATTGGAACCGTTATCCCGGTGCGCAGTGTGACATCGAATCCTACAGCTACCTGCCGCTGCTCGAAGAAACTGGCTATGTTCCCAAATTACGCTACTCCTACGCCCCCGAAATATTCGAGCACGCCCAGCGCATCGGCAAGCACTTCGACCTCTACAAAGATGCCGTATTCCAAACCTCGGTAACAGAAGTTCGCTGGAACGCAGACGAAGCCCTGTGGGTCGTTTCAACCAACCGCGGCGACGAGATGAAAGCGCGCTACATCTGCCTTGGTACGGGTCCAGCCAACCGACCAAGAATGCCAGGTATTCCCGGCGTAGAAACCTTCAAAGGGCATTCGTTTCACACCTGTCGGTGGGACTACGACTACACCGGCGGCACTCCAAATGGCGATCTGGAAAAACTCGCGAACAAAAAAGTGGCAATCATAGGCACCGGAGCGACAGCCGTTCAATGTGTACCTGCATTGGGTGCTAGCGCCGAGCAGCTGTATGTTATTCAGCGCACGCCCTCCTCCGTCGATCTGCGTAACAACTCAGAGACCGACCCAGATTGGGCGGCAAGTCTCGAGCCTGGCTGGCAGGCGGCACGCCAAAAGCGTTTCGGCGAGGCATTGCTAGGCGGCACTATAGACCCTGAATTTGAGGATGAGGGCTGGACGCGCATGGCGCGCAATGCGCGAGCGTTGATGCAGCAGGCTGGCGACGTTCCGCCAGAACAACTCAAAGCTCTCCCACAGCTCGCTGACTTCAAAACCATGGAGCAGATCAGATCCCGCGTCGACGACACGGTGACCGACCCTAAAGTTGCTGACAAACTAAAAGCGTTTTACAACCAGTTCTGCAAACGTCCAACCTTTAACGACGACTATCTTGAAACCTTCAATCGCCCCAACGTCGAGCTGGTTGACGTCAGCGAAACCAAGGGTGTCGAACGCATTACTGAACGCGGCTTTGTGGCCAACGGCCACGAATACGAAGTGGACTGCATCGTTTACGCCAGCGGCTTCGAAATCACCAGTAGCTATCAGCGACGGATCGGCTTCCCTGTCTACGGCGTCGATGGAGAGTCTATCTACGACCACTGGGACGGTGGCATGCGCACCATGCACGGGCTCATGGCCCGCGGTTTTCCAAACATGTTTCATTGTGGTGGCCTGTTTGTGTTCCAGCTTGGTGCCAACTACTGCTACGGGGTTGATGTACAGGCCAAGCACGTGGCCTACACCATGAGCGAACTAAAAAAGCGCAACGTTCAGGTGGCGCAACCCTCAGCCGAGGCCGAACAACAATGGGTGGATGACCAAGTCAGTCATGAATCGTCACAGGCACAGCTTGTTCTCGGGGGTTCCCCAGAAAGCTGTACGCCGGGTTACTACAACCAGGAAGGTACGGCTCAGCGCTATCGCGATGTGCGAATGGAATCCTACGGCCGTGGACTTGGCGCTTACCGAAAAGTGCTGGATGGCTGGCGTATGGCGGGTGAGCTTGATGGATTGGAGCTAACAACAGCTCAAACCTAAGAATCACTACCAGCTAAGCGGGGTAACATTTCCTGTTACCCCAAGCTCCTGCCGTATCTCATCCAGTCTTTGTATGCGCTGTACCAGATCGGGGTGCGTATTCAAAAATTCTGGCGAACCGGCTAACACGCCACGCTTAGAGTCAACGCTCTCTAGCTCAAGAACTCTGTACAGCTCATCAGCGCCCTCCAAATGACCATAAACATCGATGAGCGCCTGTGCCGCCAGCGCATCCGCCGCGTATTCTTGCGCGCGGCTAAATGACAGCGTTGTAGTCACACCCAGCCATTGCACCAGCTCCGCCGCCGCGTCGTTGTCAGTGAGCCCAAAAATGGTTCCCAGGGCGAGCGATACTGTCACCCCGCGACTCATGGCAACAATGGGATGCCGCAGCTTCACATGCGCAATTTCGTGGGCCAGCACCATCGCCACTGCGTTTTCGGTGGTCAGTTTGTTGGCAAGCCCGGCATGAATAACAATCTGACCACCGAGGGTCGCAAACGCGTTGACCGTAGGCGTGTTGCTATAGCGAATAGTGAGGGTCATTGGCTCCGACACACCCATTGCGGCGCTGAGCCGTTGCCCAAGTGCGCGCAGGTCGACTTCGCGGTCGCTAGCGTCTTGCTCGCCGGGCTCGCCCACCTGCCAATCGGCAGGCAACACCTGAACAATTCTTTGCTCGGCTTCAAATGGAATGTAGCCGGCTAACCGTTGGGCAAACCAAGCCAGCAGCATCACACCAATAAAACTGATGAGAGTAACGGCGGCCAGTAATACAAACAGTTCTTTTAGCGGGCTCTCATCGCTAACGTTAATGCCTTCAGCTTGCTTGGGGTTTTCATAAGTCACTGCATTGAGCCATTTTAGCTAATCAGCGCAGTGCCATAGGCATAAACTTCGACACTGCCCACTTGATCGCCTTTACCTTTAGAGATACTGGCGGTTTCAAGCCGTACATTGATCACCATCTGTGCACCTTGGGCCTGGGCTTGCTCTTTCATGCGCAGCAATGCTTCACGGCGGGCGCGCTCTAGCAACGACTCATAAGCTGTGAGTCGGCCGCCAACCAGCGATTTCAGGGTAGAAACCAAACGCTTGAAATAGTCTAGCGAAATCACCACGTTGCCATTGACGAGTGGGCCTTGTTGCCAGTCTCCTGGCGGCAGCTGGCGCTCGTTGAAAACCAGAATTTCTTTGAGTTGTTCTTCACGACGAAGAATAGAGGCAAAGTGTTTGCGTTCGGCCGCGCGACCAAACACATAACCCAGCGCCGTAAGAGTGGCAATGATGATGAGTTCAACCATAGTCGTTACCCGTCCTCTAGCACCACAGCAGTTCCATAGGCAAACAGCTCCGCTGCACCGGCCGTAACTGAAGAGGTTGAGAAGCGTACGTTAACCACTGCATTGGCACCCAGATGCTCCGCCTGGGCGACCATGCGTTCGACGGCCTCTTCGCGCGCCTCAGTGAGCAGTTCTGTATAGGCGGTAAGTTCGCCGCCGAAGATATTCTTAAAACCGGCAAGAATGTCACGACCCACGTGTTTGGCTCGCACAGTGTTGCCCTGAACCATGCCGAGATGCCGTAGAATTTTGCGACCTGGTATCAGTTCGATATTGCTAATCAGCATAAATGGCTCTGCCTGTGTTGCTTAGAAATACTTCACCGCGACACTAGCAAAGTTCTTTCTAAATGGGGCAAAAGTCAGCACATGCTAGCAATTAGCTCATCGCAGATACCAGCAGACCTAGGGTGATTTAGGCAAAACACCAAGCACGCCTTGGTCGATGCCCGCCTGAATCTCTTCTTTCGACATACCAGCCCAAGAAGACAACACATCGATGGTGTCGGCACCGAGCAACGGGGGTGGGGTAAAGGTTTCTGCTGGGTTTGCAGATAGTTTGATTGGATTACCCGGCACTTCCGCACTACCGCCTAGAGGATGAGGCAGGTCGATAACCATGTTTCTATGCCGAACCTGCTCATCATCTAGAGCCTGCGCCATGTTGTTCACTCGAGCACAGGGAATTCGGGCCGCTTCCAGCTTCTCTAGCCAGAGATTGGCGCTAGCCGTGCGTAACTTCGCTTCAATAAGCCCTTCGATTGTCGACTTTGCGAGTAAACGTTGCTCCGCAGTGGCGTAGTCAGGCGTATTCAGTGCCTCAATATTCAACAGTTCGCACAGAGGCGGCCAAAAGGTATCACCAATGACAGCAATGATAATGGTGTCGTCTGCGGTGGCGAAGGTGTTGTAGGGCGTATGCACAAAATGGCTGTTGCCTATCGCGGTTGGAATTTTTCCCGACAGGCTGTACATCGTGGCCATGTAGTTGAGCAGACTGATCTGCACATCCAGCATTGAAATATCGACGTGCTGGCCAACCCCTGTGCGCTCACGAGCAAGCAACGCAGATTGAATACCCATTACGGCGAACATGCCGCCACCCAGATCGCCAATGGGAATACCCGCGCGAATGGCATCACCTTCGGCTGCACCGGTAATCGACATACCACCACCCAAGCCCTGCACGATCTGATCAAACGCCGGGCGTTGGAAATTGGGGCCATCTTCACCAAACCCAGAAACCGTGCAGGTCACTATTCTGGGATTAATGGCCGCCAAACGCTCGTGGTCAATCTTCAAACGCTTGGTGACCCCGGCAGAAAAGTTGTCGAGCACAACGTCTGCGTGCTCGGCCAGCGAGTAAAAATACGCCCGCCCTGCGTCTGACTTTAGATCGATAGCCACACTGCGCTTGTTGCGGTTCAGCGTGAAGTAGTACGCGCCCATGCCGTTTATTGAATTCTCTGGGTCGTTCTCAAGCAGCCGGCGTGTGCCCTCGCCTTTACCCGGCGGCTCTACCTTTACGGTCTCGCAGCCCAGGTCGGCCAAAATCATTCCCGCGTAGGGCCCCGACAGCATGTGGGTCAGATCCAGCAGACGAATGCCTTTTAAGGGGGGGTTGGCTTCTGCCGTCTCTGCCGATGTTGTAGCCATATCGCTGACGCCTTTCTAGCGGTGGGGTGGCGCGCATTGTATACAATTTACCAAAAAAGAGTAGGCGCAGCCCATCCCGAGCCGACAATGCCACTCGCAATCAGTCTGCTGAATCGGCAGATAGCGCGTGCCTGGCAGCCCTGATGTGACTGAACATCGTACGCTCAGCCCAAGCCCCATCACCCGCCGTAAGCGCCGCCAATAGATCCTGATGGTGATGGTGCGAGCGTAGCTGACCACTCGAGGAGTAGATGCGCGCTGTGCGCATCTGTAGCGACTGGTCAACTAACAAAGACAGTATGCCAATCAGCCGTTCACTTCGGCTACTGAGCCAGATCAGTTTGTGAATCTTGGCGTTAAGGCGTAAAAATTCGCGGGATTGTTCATCTGCTGAGATCTTACTTTTGTTGAGCAGCACATCTGTCTCTTCGACCAGCGCAGAAAGCTCGGCCAACTCAACGGGAGTTATGTTGCTGGCCGAACACGACGCCGCATAACCCTCTAGCATACTGCGCAGAGCGTACAGCTCTTCGATTTCATGCTCCGACCAGGTTCTGACACGAACGCCCTGATTAGGGACCGCCACCACTAGATCTTCTGCAATCAAACGCTGCAAAGCCGCCCGTATCGGCGTTCGACTGACGCCACAGTAATCAACCAACTCAGACTCACGCAGCCGCGCGCCCTGATCAAAATCGCCCTCGAGAATGCCTTGGCGAATCTTCGAATAGGCCTGTTGTGCAGCGCTAGCCACTAGCGTTTTGCTTAGTCTTAACCATTTCTTTCAATTGGCTAGAGCTCCAGACCTCAGTGTACTTGGCTTGCAGATCGTAGAGGCTGGACTTATGTGCCTGCGCATCGCGATCCGCAGACGCATCAGATACGACTACGGTTGGATAGTCATACTGCAACCCATCAACTGCAGTCGCGCGAACACAACCGCTGGTTGTAAAGCCACAGACAACCAGCGAATCGACGCCTTGGTTGCGCAGCGTGTGATCAAAGGTCGTACCGTGAAAGCAAGACGCGTGGGTTTTAACCAATAACTCATCTGCAGCTGTGCGCTGCAGATCTGGGTGAATCGCAACCAATGCGCTACCTTCCACCAACAAGTTTAACGCGGGTACTTTCTCTCGAAACACCACCGCTTGCTGCGGGTTTGAATAGGCCACCGTGGAAAAATGTACGGGCCAACCGTGCACGCGCGCGAGTTTAATCAGCCCCTTGATTACTTCAAGCTCTGCAGCGACATCAGCGCCCAGCGGGCAGTCAGGATCGGTAAACGCAACGCAGGCATCCACCACCACTAGCGCCGGCTTCTGCCCCAGTGACAACTGCGTTTTAGTTAGGGCTACTCGTGAATCTCTCATGGCTGGCGGAGCACTCCGTTAGGTATTTTGTCGGTTTCAGCGACCAAGCATCGCGCAACAATGGCATAGAAAGCCATCCGCGACAGAATGTATACAATGTCGAACTCGTTGGCTACACTCCCGCGAGCCACGGCACCCGCCGGTCACTACTTAAGGGATATGAGTTATGAGGAAGTACGCGAGCACAACGGCCAAACTATCGGCTGCAAGCCTTTGCTACTCAATATTAGGCACATCGCTGACACTGATTCCAGCATCCGCAGTCGCCGAGGATGAGGGGCTGGTGGTTGAAGAAATAGTGGTCACCGCTCGCCGCCGCTCCGAGAGCTTGCAAGATGTCCCGGGCAGCGTCACGGCCATATCTGCAGCCACCATCGAAGACGCTGGCATCGAGCGCGTCGCCGACTTCATCAACCTGACGCCCGGCGTCACTCTGGTAGACAGTGCCGAAATTGGCGATACCCAAGTGAATATTCGTGGCATCAACGGCACTCGTGACGCTGAGAGCAGTTTTGCCTACATCGTCGACGGCGTGTTGTTCACCAACAGTGCCGCTTTCAACCGGGAATACCCCAACCTGCAACAAATCGAAGTGTTCAAAGGCCCCCAGGGAGCGATCTACGGGCGCAACGCGGCCGCAGGCGCCATTATTGTCACCACCAAAAGACCTGAAAACGAAATTGCAGGGCAGGTCAAAGCAAGCTTTGCAGAAGACGATACCTCCTTGCTACAAGGCTCTATCGGCGGTGCCATCATTGATGATGAGTTGCTGTTTCACGTGTCAGCTAGCCGGCGAGAGTCTGATGGCTTTTACAACAACTCATTCCAAGACAACGACTCTGTCGTCGACAGCTTCGAAGACTATGCACTGACTGGCAGGCTGATCTGGGAGCCAACGGACAACCTGTCGATCGATGTCAAAACCCGCTACGCGGAAGTTGATGCCTCAGCACTCGCCTTTAATGCGACCTTCCACTTACCCAATTTTGCAGCCGCCGCCGCGGCCCCCCTTGCCAACGAGGACGTCAACGACCACGACTTTGTCTTTCAACCGAACATCATCTCCGACAATGATCAGGAAGCTTTCGAGCTTTCTACCAAGTTCGATTATCTCGCAGAGTGGGGCACAGTCACCGGCTGGGCACTGTACAGCGACATCGAAAACAACTTCATTGCCGACGGCACCTCGGCAGCGTTCGGTTTCTTCAACAACGATTCGGCCTGCCAGGCGTCTACAACCAACCTAAACGCCGCCGGTGTCACCCTGCCCGCGCCCCAGATTTTGGGCACCACACCCGTTGGCATCCTGTTTACTCCCGATTTTTCGGGTTCCTTCTTTGGCCCCTACACCCCAACAACCTGTGATGGCATACAAGAACAACTGCGAGATCAGAAAGACCTGAGTTTCGAATTGCGAGTAGCCTCTCCCGAAGATCAAGCGTTACGCTGGAATGGCGGCATCTACTTCCTGGACATTGATCGCCAAGTCGGCGTGTCACTGAACAGAGACAGTGGCGAAGCGCCCATTCGTGGATTGCTGCAAGTCGACGGACCAAACCGCACAGAAGCATTGGCATTCGATGACTTTGATAGCCAGGTGTTTGCGATCTTTGGCCAAATTCAATACGACCTAACCGACACCCTAGAGCTGGACATAGCGCTGCGCTACGACCGAGAAGAACGCGACGTCTCTAACCTCGTGCCCACCGATCTCACATCCAACGTGATTGATCTGAACTTCGACGGCTTCTTCAACGACCCATTGAACCCCGGACTCAGCAACCTGATAAACCCCACCGGAACCATCCCGGATCAAAGCGCAACGTTCAGAGAAGTACAGCCCAAAATATCCCTGCGTTGGGACGCCAGCGAAAACCTGAGCGTGTACGGCAACTGGGGACGAGGCTTCAAAGCTGGCGGCTTCAATAACCAAGGCAGCGCAGCAAGCGTCGACATCTTCATCAACGGCTTCATCAACTCCGGCGGCTTTGCAGACCAGTTAGGCAGCACACTACCCATCATTCAAGACTCCTTTGAGAAAGAGACCTCAGACGCATTTGAGGTGGGCTTCAAGGCAAAGCTGTTAGGCGGACGCGTAAAAGTAGAGGGCGCAGCTTACCGCGTTGACGTTCAGGACAGTCAGTTCTTTGAGTTCTTCGTTGGCTCTTTTGGACTACTGCGCGTGGTATCCAACATAGATGATGTTGAAATTTACGGCTTTGAAATAGCAGCAGAAGCGAAACTGACCGACTATCTCAGTATCTACGGCGGCTACAACCTTATCGAAACCGAAATCGAAAAGAACAGCTCCCGTCCTGATACCGTTGGCAACGATGCCCCTTACACCCCTGACTACACCGCCAACATTGGCATCACGCTGGATCTACCGATCACCGATGGCATCAATCTGTTTGCCAGAGTTGACGCCCAGTCTACCGGCGACACCTCATTCCACACCGTACAGGGTGGTGAGCGGCCCACAATATTCTCACCATTATTCGAGATCTCGGTGTTTGGTGCAGGCAGTGGCGGCCTCGGGTTTGCAGATTACGCCAACACCCAACGTGACTCGTTCGAAACCGTTGATGCCCGCGTAGGTTTACGGGGCGAAAACTGGTCCGTTATCGGCTTTGTGAATAATCTGACCAATGAAAGTTATTTGGAAGAAGTCATTCCCGCTCCAGAATTTGGCGGCGCGTTCAACACACCTGGAACACGTCGTCGAGCAGGTGTTGAGCTTTCCTACAACTTCTAGCTAGCTGCCAGCTCATCGCCCAACGCAAGCCATGCGTTGTGGCGACGCTGTTCTCGCGCGCGGGCCGCCACCGTCAGGATTGGCCGGCCCACATTCCAGCGCCCCCTAACGTCATCCGTAGCGGCTGCAAACCCAGCCTCTAGCGTCGACCAGAATATCTGTGAAGAACGCAGATAACTCGTCAGCAACAGAACATCGCTCGGGGCCGACATAGTCGACTCTGCTACTGCATGCCCTTGAACGATCAAGCCCAGCAGATCTTCACGCTGCTCATGCGTGAGGCCGGCCTCAGGGCCCAGACTTAGCAAAGCAATCTGAGTCGCAACTGTGCTAAACACGTCCTCCACAAGGCGAAACGGCTTAATGTAGGTTTCATAGGCATCTTCGTCATAAATGTGCTCCTCCAGCACTGGCGTTGCCTCAAAGCGCAGATCACAAATCGGCACGTCGCCCGCCTGGCGCTCGGGCGGCAGTGGCAACTGCGTCATACCCGCTGCAGCACCGTCAATACCCACCATCTTGAGCTTATTCTGACCATCAACAACGCCAGTACTTGCAGCCACAAAAATCACGGTAGCCGGCGGCGCCATTGTGCCCCACATTTTTTCGCCGTTGATTTGCCATTGGCCATTAAGCGATTCCAGCTGAGTCTCTATGTAGCGCGGATGCGGCCCCCGTTTCTCGCTCACACAGAAAGACGTGATGGCATCTGCAGCTATACGCGGAAACAGGCGCCTCACCGCGGACTGATGGCCCGCTATACCCGCGTTGGACTGGCTCCCCGCACGAACAGATGCGCGTACCAAACGCTCGAACGGATCATCCAAAGCCGTGATGGCGCTGGAACGCAGATATTCGATGAAGGTCTGCGTCTCGACGATGTGCTCGTCCGTCTTCTTTTCAGTTAGCAGGGCGAGTAGCGCTTGAATGTGCATGGTTTTTCCCGTTCTTAAGAGCGAAGGTTGTCTGGCTCGGCAGGCATCTCAATACCAAACTCAGCCAATACCTCAGCATTGTGTTCACCCAGTGTCGGCGGGACCTGATAGAGACTGGTTGGCGTTGCACTGAACTTGATCGGATTAGCCGCTAACGTGATGTCAGGATTGTCCCCACCTGGCGAACAGGTTTCTAACATTTGGCGCGCCGCCACATGCGGATCAACAAATATGTCAGCCATATTTTGCACCGGGCCCACAGGAATATTGCCGTCAAGCTTTGCAAGAATTTCAGCGCGGGTGAGCTGTCTGGTCCAGGCGCGGATTTGCGTCTCAACCCAATCTACGTTCTGCAAACGCGCAGCATTGGTGGCGCTGCGCTCGTCCGTCATCATGTCAGCCCGCTCCATAGCCGCGCACAGCAGATCCCAGTGCCGCGGTTGCGCTACGGCGAGTGAGATGCGCCCATCTTTGGCCGGGAACAAATCAAAGGGATATAGCGTCATAGCGCGCTGCAAACCCGGTGGGTTCACTTTGCCGGTGAAACCATATTGGGCCACTGCACTTTTTTGAAACGCCAGCATCGCGTCGTACATAGCCACATCAAGAAACTGTCCTTCGCCCGTTCGTTGCGCGTGATGGAGTGCTGAGACCACCCCAAGCGCCATCAGCGTCCCGGGAAACATGTCTGCTATCGCTGGAGTAACCAGACCATCGTTCGCGTGCACCAAGCCACCAAAGCTCTGGGCAGCCGCATCAAGACTCGGCCAATCGGCATAAGGACTCTCGCCCGTTCGCGGGTCGCCAAACCCTCGAACACAGGCATAAACAATTTTCGAATTACGCGCCGCGATGACCTCGTAGCTCAACCCCAAGCGATCCATAACGCCCGCCCGCATATTTTCCACGACAGCATCGGCTTGATCGCAAAGCTGTAGGAATATATCTTTTTGGGCATCGTCTTTCAGATCGAGACAGACGCTGCGCTTGTTGCGATTTACCGCAGCAAAGGGCGCGCCAAAGTCTGTGCCTGCGCTGCGCTCTTCATAGGGCGCCGCATGGTCCGGAAGAAACGGCGGGGTGTTGCGGTAACCATCCCCCATGGGCGGTTCCACCTTGATTACCCGGGCACCAAGATCGGCTAGCAACCCCGCACCAAAGGGACCAGCAAGAGCTCTCGTACAATCGATGACTGTAAGGTCTTGAAGTGGACCCCTGCGCGGCATTATAGATTGGAGTCGTGAATTTTCAGAAACATTTTCTGTGGCTCGGTACCTAGGTATCGCCAGGGAAAAGACGTGTATTGATCACCAATGCGAGCGAACACCTTGCGGGCCAGCGCCTTTCGCTCTGCCAGAGAGAAACACAGCGCAAAGGCATTAAGCGCTAAGGCCTGTTGGTGACGTGCGACCCACTGGTCAGGTTCTACTCGTTGCGGCAGTTGCTCATAGGCCGCTTCCAACTGGGCAACGAGTGCCGGTTGTTCAAAATAGGCCTCTGAGGCACTGCCTTCCAGGTCCATCCAATGCTCTATATGCGCAGCCGGTAATATTCCTGGGTTGTGACCATTGATGGCTTGAATTTCATTCGCGAGGCTAAGGGTTTCACCTTCTGCGCCCAGCCAACGCTGGGAGATCAGATTCAACATAACAACCTGCACGTCAAGACGTTCAGCGCCTAGAGCCAGGGCGCCGTCATGGGTTGTGTAAGCCGCCACCTTGTCCCCGGCGCCGCGATGAGCCGACAGTTGCAACTGATAAATAGCCAGGCGAAGACTCGATAACTCTGGATCAGACTCTACTTTTGTCAGAAGATCGCCGAGTAATGACAACGCCTTTTCATTGAGGTTAGAAAAGCCCTGTAGATCAGCGCGGCTGGTTTTCTCAGCTATCGCTGAGCCTCTCACCTCGTTGGCCGTGTTAACCAGATAGGCACCGAGCAGTATCTGCGCTCGCACACTGGCCGGGTGCTGCTCGGCATTGGTTTCGGCTATCGCGCCAACGCCAACATGCAGATACTCAGCAAACTCGTCAGCGTTTGCCTCATCCACTAGCTTTTGGAAACCGGGTACGTCGTTATCAGCCGCAGTCTGAATGATCTGCTGCACCCTGGCCGATCGGTTCTTTGTACCCAACTGGGCCACCCGCCCCGGAGTCACCAGCCGCCACAGATAAACCCCAAACCGTCTGAAGATTTTCAGCACGTCAAACACGTCCTTAAGAACGTTACGAAACAACCAGGCAGCAACCACTGCCGCAACTGCGATTATCAGATATTCCATACTAATTACTCCGAGCTCCCGCCCCATCGATTCCAAAACGTTACCTGCTGGGCCGGTAATCGTGCTGCCTTGCGTAGCTTGGCACCTTTGCAGTAGCCAATGGGTAGCATAACCGTTTGTGTCACGCCTTCGGGAATCTGCAAGACCTTTGCAACCGCTTCTTGTTGTGAGGACAACAACGAGGTCCATGTGCAGCCGATCCCCCGTGCCCGCAAGGCCAACATCAATGACCAGGCCGCAGGCAGAATTGATCCGTAAAACGCCACCTGCCCCGCCAACTCGGGTTCTGGTTTGCCACCGACACACACCAGCACCATTGCCGGCATCTCATGCAGTCGATCAGCCAACGCGTGCTGGGTGGGTTTGAGGGTTAAACCCCGCTGCTGCTGCAGATCCTCAAGCACCGCGCGATAAATCGTTGCGATAGCCAACTTCTGTGCAGGGTCATCAATAACCAGAAATCGCCAGTTTTCACCACCGAGGCCAATGGGCGCCTGGGTGGCCAGATTGATACAGTCGTACAGCACATCCTGCGGAATCGGCCGGTCAAAATCCAACTTACGCCGCACTGAACGCGCCGTACCAAGCACCTCATCCACACTGGCCAGATCGATACCGAGACTCTCAGCGGTCACGCTGCCGGTTGCAGACATTTGGTTCTTCCTTTTTAGTCAGTTGTTGAGTAGCTATCGAGCTAGAATCTATCACTACCGGGCCGCTTGAGATTGTTGATTTTGCGGACGCCCTTAAGCTTCAACAATACATTCCTTGCTGACTTTAGCCACGGATACAGTAGATTCGCCATGAATCTATTCCCGAACAGCAGCCGGCTGAATCGATTGAAAAGATTGGTTGTGTCTGCTGCTGTTGCTAACCGGTGTATTCCATCAGCGCCGAAGTACAGCTGTCCGTCAATCGCAACCACCATGCCCTCATCAATGTCCATGCCACGACGCGTAATCTCAACCATCAGATCAGACGCAGCACGAGCGTCGATCAATTCAATCTCAGCGTGCGGCGCATTGGCCTTTGCCAACTCGCAATAAGCACTGCAGGCCGGACATTGTTTGTCATAAACGATTCGAGTAGTGCCACTCATCTCTTCGACTTCCGTTCGTGCGATCATTTGACCGCCCGAAAAATCGCCGCAGAGCCAACAACCGACAGCTCAACGTCTCTAAAGGTCGATTCCAGGGTGTGCTGTAAATCCGCCAGGCAATGCTCTGCGTTACGAAAAATGCCAACGGCGTTCAGCAGCTTCATAAATAGCCAGGATACAAAGTTGTCTCGCACCGGATGTGGTAGGAGGGTCGCACCAAAGAACACCCCGCCGTCTTCTAACACCGAATGAACGTGGGCAAAGATCCGCTGGTTGGTTCTAAATGAGCCAGGTATACAATGCAGCACATAGTTCATCCCTACTGACGAATGCTTGACCTGGGCTTGATCGAATGGCATCAGAATATTCTGCTGCAGCTTGCAGGGCGCAAACTCACGGAGTCGCTTCACTGATTTTTCCAAGCAGCGGCTATTCAAATCCAGCAGCACCAGTCGCCTCAGAAAATCCTCACACAATGTCTGCGTTAGAAAGTAGCCGCTGCCAACGCCAATCTCCAGATGATTGGGCGAAATGTTCTCGACGTAGTTGTCCATCAGCTGTTGAGTCGGGCAACGCCAAATAAACGGTGATACAAGTCGGTAGAGACCCAGATCATATAGGTGATGGCTCATCGTCGAAAAGTACAGCTGACCCAGCCAAGTAGACGGCGGCTGCGTTACTGAGGAGGTTTTAATTTCGCTTGATACGTAGTCACTCATGACGGGACACTCCACACTACATTCTGTCCAGCGTTCTGGGCAGGCTCGGCATCCAACAGGTTATCCAGGCACGCCGAGAGCTCTGAAAATTGGAATTGATAGCCGTGCTCTAGTGTTCGATAGGGTCGCACCCTTTGACCCAGCAACAGAATGGTTGAACGTTCGGCTCCCACAACGCTTTTGATTAACCAGGCTGGAATGCAGCCAAGCATCGACCGTCCAAGCTTGCTGGCTAACTGCCCAGTGAAAGCCCGATTCGAGACGATTCCTGGGGATACAGCATTGAATACCCCATGCATATCGGTGTGGTCCAGCGCGCGCAAGAAAATGCCTATCACATCGTTGAGATGCACCCAGGGGAACGGCTGCACGCCAGAACCCATGCCCACACAAAGGCCATGCTTGAACGCAGAGTGCAGCATTGGGAAGATGCCACGCGAACCTACGCGTGATGCGGGTTCGTCAACTGTCGCACCCTCCTGGTTCTTCGCCAATTTGCCAGCCAAGACAATACCCAGGCGCAGCTTTACATGACGCACTTTGTCGAGATCGATGCCGTCAGCGGCAGCTTCCCAGCGACTGACCAGTTCAGCAGGAAAGTCGATGCCGACAGGCTTCGAGCGCTCGTCTAAGTCAAAATATTCTTCAGGGCGCTGATAGGCCTGGGACCCATAGAAGCATTTACCGGCGGTTGAGATGAATACACTCGGCGGAACCGCCTTGTTGTTGATAGCGCCCACCAACGCTTGGGTAGTGTCGATTCGAGATCGAATCACCTCATCCCGATAGGCCGTCGTCCAGCGTTTGCGCATATCAAGAATGTGTTTACCGGCAAGGTTTATCACCGCGTCGCAGTCTGGAATACCCTTGGCCTTTACCTCGCCCCAGGTTATTCGACCGACACCTGCCTCGCGAGAGATCAGAGTAACTCGATCGCCTCTCGCCCGCAGAACGCCAGCCAATGCACTGCCGATAAAACCGCTGCCGCCGCCGATAAGGATGTGTTTTTGTGCCGCTAAATCGCTCATGAATCACCTCAGATTTGTTGTGTTTTGCCACGCAGCCAATGTGCACCGTGGATCTGAGACGAATTAAAGCGAGCGCTGACTTGGCAATCTTCCTAACTGATAAATTTTGAACAAAATTACTATATATTGTTATTTATCAGCAACTTAAAAACATCCTGCATGATCAGTCATGAATCCGAACCCTTGCGGTAGCTGCCTGGAGACTCCCCTGTGATCTCCTTAAAGGCGGCGTAAAAGTTAGACTGCGATTTAAAGCCCACCTCCATGGAAATCGACAAAATGGACGCATCAGGTTCATCCTTTAAGAGCGTCTGTGCCGCCTTAATCCGGTACTCGCGCACGTAGCGCGAGAAACTCACACTGAATTGCGTGTTAATCAGTTCAGACAGTTGATGAGTGCTGATCTGCAGCGCTTCAGCCGTTGTAGCAAGGCTCAGCTGTTCGTTTTGAAACAACCGTTCTACACCCATCAACCGCTCCAGTTGTTGTTTTGTCTCCGGAATGTTGATCTCGTTCAACGTTGATGAGGCGTAACTGAGCTTCGCCACCTCTGCCAGTTCGCTCAATAGCGCAGGGAAGCTCAGTAAGGTCGCCACCACCAGTATGAGCGCTAGACCGATACCCAATGCATAAACGGTATAGAAGGTGCCAACGTGCATATACGGCAGGGAGAAGCCCAGAATCAACACCCCAATGGCCATCACGGTGAACAGAAACAGAAAGAACAGCTCAAACCTTGAGCGCTTGCGGGCACCCCGCAGCTTATAGACCAACTGGGTTAACCAGAGGCTGTAACCCGTCCCTATGCAAAACAGAAGGGAGATCGCGATTGCCTGCTGCGGGAGAAAGATCAGCAACACGGGCGCCACGTGAAGCAGGGTCAAGGGCGTCACTCGAGTGTCGTCGAACAGAATCGAGCCACTGAAGAGATAGAACATGGATGGCGTGAGGAACAGCCAAAACCGATAACTCAGCGCTTCGAGTGGGTCCGCACCCGAATCCAGATAACTCAGATGGCCCAATTGCAAAAATGCCAGGCCTGCCAACAGCAGAAAACCGGTTATCAGTGCCCGCGGGGATCGGTTCAGGTTATGCAGGAAAAACGCGTAGGTCGTAAACAGCACCACGCAACTTACAACACAAAAGCCAACAACCAAAGTAACCAACAGTGTCATCTATTCCCTTCTCCCTGTAAGTGCACCAGCACAGGGCTGCTGAGCTGGGATCGAAGACTAACGCTTAATGAGTAACATTGCCGCCTGACAGTCGCGCACCAATAACTGGCGTCAGCGATCATGATCAGTGCGTACTAGCACCAAAGGACGCCTACGCTGTGGTGTTCACGCACACATAGCTGATCAAACCGTCGCCCCAGTGCCCTTGGAGCGTTGGCACGCATCCTGCTTAGTCTGTGTTAACAATCAAACACACAGAGGTATCGATGTCGTACTTAGAACCCAGTGAGTTCGCCGCAAAAATGGTGGACGCAGGCGAACAAAAGATTTTCATGTCTACTAAGGACACCCTGGTCAGGGCGTTTATGGCTGGCGCCATTCTTGGCTTGGCCGCATTTTTTGCAATTAGCGTCATTGTCGCCACCGGCAATCCGCTGATTGGCGCATTACTATTTCCTATTGGCTTCATCATGCTTTACTTGATGAAGTTCGACCTGCTGACCGGTGTGTTCACTCTGGTGCCACTCGCGGTTATTGATAAACGCGCGGGCTGCACAATAGATCAAATGCTGCGAAATTGGGGTCTAGTGTTTCTCGGAAATTTTGCTGGAGCGCTTACCGTTGCATTTTTTGCATCGTTCATCTTGACCTACGGCTATAACACCGACGGTGGCGCTTTAGCCGCAAAGGTCAGCACGATTGGAGAGTCAAGAACACTGGGCTACCAAGCGCACGGTACTTCCGGGTGGTTCACGATTTTTATCCGCGGCATGCTCTGTAACTGGATGGTTTCTATGGGCGTGGTGGGTGCAATGATTTCCACCTCAGCGTCATCAAAGATGTTGGCCATGTGGATGCCAGTCATGCTGTTCTTTTTCATGGGCTTTGAGCATTCCATTGTTAACATGTTCCTGTTTCCGTTTTCCATGATCATGGGTGGCGAATTCACCATACTCGATTACTTCGTTTGGAACGAAATCCCAACCGTATTAGGTAACCTCTTTGGCGGCTTAATGCTGGTTGGTCTACCGCTCTATTGGACTCACGTCAGAACCAATCCAGAACGGAAGCTAAAAGTAGGAACGACCCAAACCGCCTAGTGACGCGCTCTTTTGGAAGGGAGGCGCATTGGCAGCCTCCCATTCGATCTTCAGATCAGCAACAATGAACCAAATGCTCGAAGTAACCATTGGCCAGTACACCCATGCGGGGAGAAAGCCGGTGAACCAGGATTTCCATGGTGCCTTTGTGCCTACAGGATCCCAGTTAACAACCAAAGGCATCACCATCGCACTGGCAGATGGAATCAGCAGCAGCAATGTCAGCCAGATCGCTAGCGAATCCGCTATCGCCAGTTTCATTCAAGACTACTACAGCACTCCCGACTCCTGGTCGGTAAAAACCTCAGCACAACGAGTGCTGGAAGCAATAAACTCCTGGCTCTACGCCCAAACCCAGCGCAGTGAACATCGCTTCAATCGTGACTGGGGCTACGTCTGCACGTTTAGTGCACTGGTCTTAAAGTCCAACTCGGCCCATCTGTTCCATAGCGGAGATACCCGAGTTTACAAATGTGCCGGCCAGACCTTGGAACAGTTAACCACTGATCACCGGAAAACGGTCTCTGCGGACACCAGTTATTTAACACGGGCACTGGGGTTTCACGACCGGTTGGAACTCGACTATCAACTGAGCGCCGTTAGCCAAGGCGATACCTTTGTACTCGCTACCGATGGCGTCTATGAGTTTCTTGATTCAGCGGACCTGACTCGTGCGATAAACACAGCGAAGAGTAACAACGAAGATCTCAACCTCGTTGCCAAAAATCTTGTACTCGCAGCACTAGAAAATGGCAGCACCGACAACCTCACCTTACAGATTGTGCGAATCGATCGACTACCTCCCCGCCACCTCTCCGAACTGCGAGCCCAAGTCGATTCAACGGCTCTACCGCCGCCATTAACGGCGCGTATGCGCTTTGATGGTTTCGAAATTATTCGTGATATCTATATCAGCAGTCGCAGTCATGTATTCCTCGCGCGAGATATCGATAGCAACGAACAGGTAATACTAAAAGCACCGTCAGCCGAGATGCGCAACAACCCTGAGTATCTGGAGTCGCTCTTGATGGAGGAGTGGATTGCGAGAAGAATCGACAACCCAAATGTACTAAAGGCTGTTGAACCAAAACGCAAACGCAACTATCTATATCTCGTGTTGGAGTACATCGAAGGACAAACCCTTGAGCAATGGATGATCGATAACCCCAAACCCGACATACCCACCGTCCGGGATATTCTGGTGCAGATCGCTAAAGGGTTACAGGCGTTTCATCGACGAGAGATGGTGCACCAAGACCTGCGCCCCAAAAACATCATGATTGACGCCTCAGGTACAGTGAAAATCATAGACTTTGGGGCTACCAAGGTTGCCGGCATTTCAGAACAGGCAGAACGTAATCACGGCGTAATGGGAACCGCCCAGTTCACCGCCCCGGAATACTATCTGGGGTATTCGGGCAATAACCAAGCAGATATTTTCTCGCTCGGAGCCATAACTTACAAAATGCTATCTGGCGACCTGCCTTATGGAAACACCATCTCGAGAACGCGAAATTCGCGTGATCAGGCTCGATTAACCTACCAGACACTAAGCAAGCACGGCAGTGACGTTCCTGGTTGGATAGATTACGCACTACAAAAAGCCACTCAGATAGATCCGCTTAAGCGCTACTCTGAGATTTCGGAGTTTGTGTATGAATTCAACAAACCCAGCGCAGACTATCTCAAGAAAGAAAAACCACCGCTACTAGAGCGACACCCCGTAATGTTCTGGAAGGTCTTGTCGATCTTGAGTCTTCTTACGCTTGTTGTGCATTGCAGCCAGCAGCACTAATCTAAGACCAATACTACTGGCTCGCTGATAGGTCCTACCAGGTTGAGTAAGGTAGGAACTTTCCGCTCATGGTTACCTTTACCCGATCTCCCTTCGGATTTTCCTCTCTAGCCACATCCATACTAAAATCGATGGCGCTCATGATGCCGTCACCAAACTCCTCTTGAATAACTTCTTTTAGAGTCTCCCCATAAACCCCGACAATTTCATAAAGGCGATAGATCAGTGGATCTTGCGGCACACTCGCCTCCCAACTTTTTGTCGGGAACTCAGCCAGTGCCGCAATGGCTGATGACGGGAGTTCAAGCAAGGTGCACAGCTTTTCTGCGATTGGTTGCGGCATGCTGTTCATACCCAGGCACGCTGAGGTCACCCACACGGTTCCTTTATCCAACACTTCTGCGATCTCGCTCCAGGTCAGATTCTTGGCTCTTTTTGCCAGCACTATCGCTTCAATGGATTCTTCTTTAGTCATCTTGAATTGCTCCTTAATGGAGCCGCAGAGCAACCGCAATGTTGTCTGTCGGCCCGAAGACGGTGTGACAGGAACAATGCAAGTGATGTGCCAGCGCTAACAGCACCAATAGAACTGGGCTGCAGCCGTACGTGGGGAACGCCATGGCAAGATCTGGGAAAGATCTGGGCAAGTTTAGTGCGACGCATCCTGCTGCGGAAGATCTACGCGCCACAACGGCTCACTGATGGCCAAAACGCTTAACGGTCTTCAGCGACACATTCATAGACCCTAACGGCAATCACTTCTCGCAAACTGGTCTTGGTTCGATCGCCACCGTCAGCAACGGCCTCGGAAACAATGTGTTCTATTACCTGGGTAACGTTGGTCGCGCCAGCCGGTCGACCACAGGACACCGTGTAGATGCCCAACATGCCCATAATCTCAGCGGCCGCAAGCTCCGTGTTGTCCGTTACTCTGCCACCGAGATCGCGTTTACACTGCACAAGGTCTGTCGGACCCTGGAAAGACTGGGAGATGGTCACCGCCTCGTCTAGGGTAAAGGGCCGTTCGCAATCGTTGTCTACCGCGACAGCCTGTGCACCCTCACTTACCAATACAAGCATACTCAACGCTTTAGCTACTCTTCTTCTACTGATTCTCATAACCACGATTCCAACTTTACTAATAGATACTCCTTTACCAGTGTCTGAATAGACCCCTACGGGGACAAGGCACAGGTCAAGGACCAAAGCATCATCTCATGAAGGGCCGAAGTTCGCGCATAGGTACTCGTCACACCCCAAGTGACCTTTGCAAGGCGGCCCGACTACAGTAATGTGCGCGCGAGTAACTCATTCACTCCATCACATCCTTGGGAAAGCAATGGCATACAAAGCAACCGGTCGACTGCACAAAATATTTGACACCGAACAGAAGTCAGCCTCTTTTTCAGTACGCGATTTTGTAATAGAAGTAGCGGACGAGAAATTCCCCCAAATGGTTAAATTTCAGCTCACCCAAGACAAGTGTGCGCTGGTGGACGACTATGCAGAAGGCGACCAGATCAGCGTTGATTTTGATCTGCGTGGTCGAGAGTGGAACGACAAATACTTCACCAATCTAAATGCCTGGCGCATCGGACGCGCTGATGCCCAATCCGGCGATACCCAAGAAAGAGCGGCAGCTGAAGCCGCTGCTCCCGTTAGCGCGCCCGTCGCCGCCCTCGATGACTTTGACGACGATATTCCTTTTTAACCCTGGTCCTGCTTCAGGTGGCCAAAAACTCGCTCTAGCGCATTGGGCGAGCCCATAGCACCATCGCCTGACCTCGGCATATCGCCACTCGCATAATCATGCAGCGTATCTTGCCCATCGCGGATGTGTTCCGGCAGCGGAGCGCCAACCACGCCGTCTTTTTCCGTTGCGAAAAGCGGCGCTGACCGTGCCCAATTGATCTGCGCAAAATACCCAGCACCTGCCTCAAACACTTTTGCCTCAGCCTGACACTGGGAGTGAACCAACCACGCCACCATCGCAGACACTTTTTCCGGCCCCATTCTTTCAAGTATCTCTGCAGGTGCGCTCTTCAGCTCAGACTTGCCTTTTGCGACGCGGCTCGCTGAGATGTTGGAATTCAGCTCTTGCACCATGCGCGTATTGGCCTGGGGCACAATCACATTGCACTTGATATCGAGCTTCAGCTTTCTGGCTTCGAACTGCAGTGAGTTGGCAAGCCCAATCACACCCGCCTTGCTGGCTGCGTAGGCCGCCACTCCTGCTCCATAGATAGCCGGTGATGCGGTAACAACGCAGCGACCATAGCGTTGTTCAACCAAGATCGGCCAAGCCGCTTTCATCACCGAAAAGACCCCGGTTAGATTAACGTCGATGGTTTTTCGCCAGGACTCAAGCGTTAGCTCGCTCCAGGTTTCAGGCGTAATAATGCCGGCGTTGTTGATAACAATATCAATCCGGCCATAAGCATCTATGCCCGCTTGAACAACCGACTCGCCGTCTTCAACGGAGTCATAATTCGCATGAGCTTCCCCACCAGCCTGCCTGATCTCTTCAACCACCTCGTCAGCCACATGATGCTGGGCATTGCCAGAACCATCATAGGCACTGCCAGGGTCATTGACGATAATTTTGCAACCGCGAGAAGCAAGCAATAAAGCATGCTCCCGACCAAGGCCGCGCCCTGCACCAGTAATCAGGGCAACCTGTCCGTCATAACGTAATTCGTCAGTGGTCATTGTCATGTTTCCTTTATTTGTCAATCTGCGTAATCCATGTCTTTGGCATATACATGGCCGCATCCATAATATCTAGCACGGTGCTCATAACCGGCTCCAATTGATCTTCAGCAACTTTGTCCAGAGTGTCTTCAGCAAAAAACAGATATTCGGGCATAGACATTATCGAAAAGCACGGAATGCCCTGTAGAAAGTAACTTTGGGTCTCGCCGTAGAGTGGTATCGCTCCCGCTTTGGTAATCGCCGTAGAGCGCAGGTCATTTTTTTGCAACGCGCCAACAGCTGCATCAAACAGCATTCGATTGCGCGGTGCCCACAAAAATCGTGGCTCCACTTCTCCTGTATCAACCATCTCGCCATCAACGCCGATGAAGCGCTTACCGATATGCTCTACCCCAAAACAAAGTACCAGACGCTCCATTACCTCTGGGTTCATTTCAGCAAATTTATTGGCTCCAAAGGGGTAGTTCCAAGTGTAGTGACAGCCATTAAACACAAAATACAGATCTTTCTGGATGTAGTTAGAAGGAAATCGACTGTAGAAAGCGGCCAACCCCATTACAACCGCGACGCCCGAGGCGTCCTGTACTGCTCCCGACCACCCCGCATCGTGGTGGGTATTCACAAGCATGGCATCTGGCTTTTGGCCAGGTATGCGGGCCACGATGTTGCCACTAGTCGACTCCAGCGCCTCGCCAAGCAACCGAATGCGCCCGCGCAGCGCGTTTGCACCTGATTTCAGTTTTTCAAGCAGCGCAGCACCCACCGAACCCTTCAAAAACAAGCCGGGGATTTTTGTTTGCACCATACCGGTGGGATCAGCAAAAAAGGAATCAACGTCGGCTGGACGCCCAGCGAACACAGCGACAAAGCCCACAGCACCTAAGCGCGCAGCCTCATAATAAGGTGCAGGAAAGTTTGATGGTGCTGGTCCGCCTGTGCCGCCAACCGTGGAATTGACCAGCACCCCATCTGGGTCATGGACGTATTCGGCAACGCTTTCGAATGCTGCTCCTTTCATGGCAGGGCCGCTTTTCAAGTCAAACAGCACAATCTTGCCGGTCAAATCTAGGCTAGGATCGATCTTGCTGCCCACATAAACCAGCTCACCCTCAACACCCTCAACCCCAGTAAACTCAGCCCCATTCATAAAGAAGCACTCAACCTCGGCATCGCCAACCGTTAATTGCCATTCGCGATAATGTCGAACGGTGACTGGATAGGTTTGCTCGGTAACGTCTTCTATACCCAGGCCTGCAAGCGTTTTCAGGATCCACTGCCGACCCGCTGCGTCACCAGCTGTCCCTAGCCTGCGAAATTCAGGGAAGGTTTCAGTGAGTTCAACAAGCTCTTTAACCCATCCAAACAGGGTTGATTGACCAACAGCAGAAGGGCGTGCACGCTTAAACGACGGTTGTTTCGACATCACTTGTTCTCTGAGTGTTTGCAACAATCAAGTCTAACCGAAAGGAGTTTCGCCGAAAGCATGGACGACAATAACCCGATAACCCATAAGACGAGTGAAGACCCCAACCAGTGGATGCGCGGGTTTCCACCAGCTCCCGGTGACATCGTTCGATTTAGCGACGGCTCCTACTACGGTTGGCCGCAGCTACGCTGGAGCTTCTCAAACATAGAGCAACTAGTTCCCACCAAGTCAGTGTGGCGCGGCCCCGGAGGCGCACAACCCCTAAATTGGGGGCAACCTCTAGATATCGCAGGTGCCACGATTCGCAGCACTGACGGCGTAACAGACACTTGGGATGCGGTTCTCGCTGACTCACATACCGACGGACTAGCAGTGATGTACGACGGCGGACTGATTCACGAGTCTTACTTCGGAGCCAGCAGCGCAGACAAACCGCACCTGTTGCAATCGGCGAATAAATCACTGGTCGGAACTGTCGCTGAGTGCCTTATTAGCGAAGGAGTTTTGCAGCAAGACGCACCAGTCACTGATTGGATACCCGAACTAGCCGACTCCGCCTGGGCCGATGCCACTGTTCGTCAGGTTATGGACATGCAAATCAGCATGGAGTTTCACGAAGATTACTCAGACCCGAACTCTGAAATCTGGTCTTTTGTCCGCGCCATGGGAATGGCGCCACCACCACCCGGCGTCACTCCCGAAGCAATTTCCGACGTGCTGCCACGCATCAAAGCAGCAGGGCCTCACGGAGTTGCATTCGCCTATAGAGAGCCAAACATCTTTGTCCTTGGCTGGCTCGTGCGACGTGCCAGTAACAAAGCTCTCAGCACCCTGCTATCTGAATTAATCTGGCAACACATCGGCGCGCAACGAGACGCTTACTATATGGTCGATAGTGCCGGTAGCGAAACAACCTGCAGTACCACACTGCGCGATTTACTCAGGTTTGGGGAGCTGGTGCGACTCGGCGGCAAACTAGAAGGCAAGCAGATACTCCCTCCTGGTGTAGCCAGCACAATTTTAGCGGGCGGCGATCAGGACAAATTTGCGCGTGCCGGACTCACTCAGCTAAAGGACTGGTCTTATCGTTCGCAGTGGTGGTTTCGTCACGTCGATGAACGCATCTGCGCCGTTGCCCGTGGCGCACATGGCCAAGTGCTATATATCGACCCAACAAATAAATTGGTCGTGGCAAGATTTGGTTCGAGCAAACAACCCGCTTCAGCGGCACTAGACCCCATCATGTGGCCATTGATGGATGTCATCACTGAACGCGCGACCAGCTAGGGCAGCACGAATCTAGCCTCAACGCAGCGGCCCGGGCACTCGTAAAACTCACGAATTTTCTACACAACGCCGCAGGTTCTTACGAGTGCGAGCGATTCGTGATCGCACGGTTCCCACTGGACAATGCAACAGCATGGCGATGCTTTCATAAGACAGGCCTGACTGACTGTAAAGTAGAAAGGCGTCTTTATTACTCCACTCTAAACCGGACATGACTTCCACCAACTGCTCGGCGGATTCTTCGGCAATCGCCAGACTTTCTGGTCCGTTGTTGCAGAGCACATCAGGAGATTTTTCTGACTGACTGTCATTCAACAACACCCCACGATAGCTGGGCTTGCGAATGTGGTTCAGCGAAGTGTTAACA
Source organism: Pseudomonadales bacterium (assembly GCA_023300545.1). Lineage (GTDB taxonomy): Bacteria > Pseudomonadota > Gammaproteobacteria > Pseudomonadales > Azotimanducaceae > JALZVT01. The sequence goes on along the minus strand of JALZVT010000079.1, from coordinate 28,025 downwards.
GCAATCCGATACAGCCACGTGTAAAGCGCTGCGTCGCCCCTAAAATCAGGCAGTGTTCGATGCAGCCGCAAGAACATGTCATGTAAAACATCTTCACGCTCGTTGGGACAACGAATGTAACGACCAATCACTGAGAGCAAACGAACTCGGTAGCTGAGGTAGAGCCCCTCTAGTGAGAGTTCCTCAATTGAGAGTTCCTCGTTCTCTAACTCCAATGTGTGGGCTGGGTTACTCATGGCTTGATCCTGTCCATCAAACCGCACATTCCTCGTCTAAATGACGCAGTAGCGGCAAGCCAAAGCAGGGCTAACCACTCCGACACACCCAGTACGTTGCAATTTTAGTGCCACGCCTTCTGGGTATAACCCCGCCTAGAAATTTTTACCGATGGCAATTCCAAACACTACTGAATCCTCAGCACTCGTCACGTCATAGTGCAGCTGGGGAGATAGCGTGAACTCTTCGAATTCAAACTCATACAGCATACCCACGCGCCCAAGCTCGTTAGTGGTGTTCTCTATGAACTCGACACCAAGACCTAGCTGAACCACAAAACCCTTGTAAACGTGCACATCGAGCGCACCGAGAAACGAAGTCGCCTCCAATGGATCTACGGCATATTCTGCGACAAACCCGACGCCTAAAAGCTTGGACAGCCGGTATTCGTAATCGAGACCGACCGTAAACGCATCTTCATCGCTTTCACCATCGACCAGCAAACGGGTATCACCGAGAAACACCGAGAGATGATGTCTATGCTCGGGATTGAACGCCCCCTCATGATGGCGCTCTTCCGCATTCGCCGTTGTGGTGGCCAAGGAGACAAGCAGCACCAACATGGTGGCTATCAGCGCTGAACTATTCTCAATTCGCATAATTTTTTACTTCTTACCAAAGCCGCCTGAAAGGTCGCTACTTAACTTCGTCTCGAAAGATAGGCGTCACTTTAGTGCCATGAAGCCCGCTGCCTGCCATAAGGCCCTTCTGATCAAAAACGAATGCGTAAATATCCGAACGAACAGTTGTGCTAGTGAGGCTCTTGCCAATGCCACGATCGGCAATAACGAGACTTGGCCCAAGGCCTATTTCCCATCCCGATGCCTCTTGAATGTAGGTGAGCGCTTTGTCGTTTGTCAGAATCAGCGCATAACCAAAGGTTTGCACGCCGGCCTGCAAACCGAAAGACGCAGAAACGCTGTTGAAGTAACCCGCAACCTCATCATTTTTTAGCAAGACGCCTTCGCCGTACTGGCCGCCAAATGTGAGCCCTGCCTTCAAGATTTTAGGGAAAACCAAAACACCGACCGCGTCTTCTGCAAGGAGCTTAGCGCCATCATTAGACTCAATGAGCTCCGCAAATGAGGTTCGAGCGTGCGCCTCCAGATTAGCCACACTGCTTTCACGCGCTGCACTACCTGGCTGACCGGCGCAACCAGAAAGGCTAAGCAGAGTAACCACACCCATTACCACACCCAAACTACTCCGAAACATGCTCTATCACTCCTTCAAAAAATAAAAGCCGTTAGCAACTAAACCCCACCGACAAATCACTTCTCGATGTTTCTCGCGAACAACCCAGGCGGCTCTGATGACCAGCACTGTGGCGTTAAAGCGCGCTCATAACCAACGTCATACAGTCGCTGCATTTCGGCGCCATCAAACTTGGACGGTGACTCCCAAGTAAAATCTTCTGGCACTTCCGTATAGTGGAAGTCGGTTCCGCGAGCCCGGCTTATGGCATAGATCTGATTTAGATCCGAGCGCCCCATCGACTGCACCATTGATTCAACTGCCCGCGTAGCAATCTTCACCAAATTCCTGTCAACGCTTTCCCTTTGGGGCTGAAACTTGGAATTTCGAATGATGAACATTCGGGGCGTAGGTTTGTATGGAAAACCCGATTTATTCGCTTGCATAATCGCCTTCGGTAGGTCGATGGCTACAAGAGGCACAAAAAATTGAGCCTGAATGCCGCCGTCAGCGTGCATTTCATCATAACGCTTGCCATCCATCTCAACCGACAACATCACCGGAGGCATCGCAATCGGAACTGATGCCGACGCCAGTAGCAATTGTCGAATGAGTTTCAGCGCCTCAGGACCACCTGTTGTCGCAATACGTCCTAAATTCCAAACGGTAAACGTCTGCGTATCCATGTTTGTCGTACCGATATACAGCCGACGGCCTTTATTGAATTCAACCGCAATGGCCTCAATAACATCAGCGTTGATAAACTTGGCGATATGTTCAGAAAGCGGCGTCGTATCAGCGGCGGCGTCATTGCGCAGAATTCCAAACAACCCGCGCTTGCGCAAAATGTCAGCATCGGATTCGATAGATAGAAATGCAGCGGCCAGTTGTGGATCCCACTCGGAGCCTAAGAAGGCGAACGGTGCGAGCAGTGCGCCGGTACTAACGCCGGTAACGATCTTAAATTTAGGGCGTTGACCGGATTTCGACCAACCGTTTAAAACCCCTGCGCCATAGGCGCCCAGTCCGCCACCGCCTGACAGTACCAACACGCACAGTACCGGCTGGCCAGCATTAGAATCACATTGAGCATCAACACCGCCCGCGACCAACGCCTCGGCAAAATCGTTCTGCAAAGCTTCACTTCGATCGAGCCCGACAGAGCGAATGTCAGCTGGCATACCCACAACTGAGGGATTCGAGCCCGGATCGTTGGGCGCCGCGTTGCGAGGGAGAGTCGCGCAACCACTCGCCAGAATGAACATACAAATCAAAGAGGCTGGGAACCAGTGAGAACGCCTGCTCTTTGTGTTCACCACGGGTACGGAAGAAAATAGCTGAAGGGCCATGATGACGGCCTCCTTAACAAACGCCTATGCGCCAAAATATTATGCGGCGCGACCTAGTCCTAAGTGTAGCAACGGATACTCCGACTCGCTCCAGAAATATGTAGGAGCCTGTTTAGCATCGATTAAATAATTCAGCGCGCGGGCCGATATATCGAACATGCAACGAGATATCGGGCATTTTTCTAGCCGAATCACCGCACCAACTCCGGGGCTACGGTTTACGCAAGCGAACTGCTAGCCCATTATGCCCCTCACTATTGCGGTCCCATAAACTTCACTGCACCTGAGGTTCTGACTTGTCTAAACACCCAGCCTTACCCCTTGATGCAGGGGTCAGCTTGAAGCCCGAGCACTTCGATGTTGCAGGCGACTCTGACGTAACTAATCTCTGGTTCGAAGTTCATCCAGAGAACTACTTTGTCGCAGGTGGGCCTCGAATCAATCAGCTCAGAGCCATCGCAGAAAAATACCCACTGAGCTTGCATGGCGTAGCGGCGTCCCTGGCCGGTCCCGAACGAATCCCAGCAGAACACCTCAGAAAATTGAAAACCTTATATCAAGACTTGCAACCTGGGAGCGTCTCGGAGCATTTCGCCTGGTCAAGCTGGCACAGTCATTACCTAGTCAACCTACTACCCGCACCACGAACCGCTGAGGTTCGTGCCGCAGTTCTAGAGAGCATTGATCAGATCCAGTGTGCACTAGGAACGCAACTTCTCATCGAGAACCCGGCTCATTACCTAAAGTTTCAACACGACTATGAAGAGCCCGAGTTTCTTCAAGAGATCGTGGATCAGTCAGGCTGCGGTTGGCTGCTCGATCTAAACAACCTCTATGTCAGTAAAATAAACATCGGCCTCAATCCAGAAGCGTATCTAAGCACCATCCGCTTGGATCAAGTAGGCGAAATTCATGTAGCTGGCCATCGTCCTGATCCAGCACACGCCGATTTGCTTATTGATTCTCACGATCAACCCGTGTCTGTTGAAGTTTGGGCGCTGCTGGACGAGGTTTTGCAACGCGCCGGCCCAAAACCCGTTTTGGTTGAAAGGGATGCAAACCTGCCCACATTCGACGTTTTGCTGCAAGAACGAGCAATCGCCTCAGGCAAGCTTACTAGTTTGTAACCTCAGCATCCGTCACAGGTCCGCTGCGCAGTGACACGGAAGGTACTGCGTTCTTTTCTTCACAATCAGGCATTGCTGCGACCATTTTCCCGTAAGCGCGGGCAAAGGGCACCGCAGACAAACCATGCGCAACAATGCTCAAACTAACGGCCGTTACAACAACCGCCATGATCAAATCCATCGATGCGATCTCGAATTCGTCCAACACCAGTAGTGAGAACACAACAGACGCAAGTCCTCTTGGGCCAAACCAACCCAGAAAAAGGTGCGTCGGTGGCAGCAAACCAGTCCCTAACAAAGAAATACTAATGGGAATCATACGAACCACAGTAAGGCTCAGTACGGCATAGAGAATCACCATCCCATCTATAAACGGCAAGTATTGAGGAATCAGAATTAGACCTACACCGAAGAACGTGGCGAGCATGAAAAATTCACCTTCTGTTTCCATAAATCCAAACAGAAACGCACAGTCGGTTTTCAAATTGTGGCGGAACACCGCACCAGCAACAAATGCCGAAATAAACCCATTACCACCCACAGTCTCAGCACCCGCATAGGACAGCAGCGCGAGTGCAAGCACAGCAATTCCCTCACCAGACTCTACGAGCCCGCCTTTTTCGACGGCCCACGTGATTGTCTTCGCCCCAATCCAGCCAACCAAACCACCTACGATCGGACCCAGCACCAATTGCAAAGCGATAAATTCAACCCAGCTGCGATCCGTATGAGTCACGTCAGAGGCTAAGGTTGCAAACAGCAATACTGCGGGCAGGGCCATGCCATCGTTTAATCCGCTTTCCACATTCAGCGTTTGGCGAATTCTGCCGGGAATGCCTTTATCAAGAATCACTGCCTGCCCCAACGCAGCGTCAGTTGGCGCCAGAATGGCGGCAATCAAGGCGAGCTCCCACCACGAAAGACCTGGGAAAACCAAATAGGCCACCACGGTTCCTGCGATCATAATCAACGGCATCCCGAGCAATAGCATGCGCAGGGACAGGTTGTGGTAGTTGCGCATGGCATTGAGATCAATTCTTGCGGCATCCGCAAACAACACGAGCACCAAGGTAATCTCAGCGACAATATGCAGCCACTCAAGCTCAAAGTGACCGTGGGCCAATCCCGAGAAATAGATAGCCACGCCAAACACAGAGAACAGCAACGGCGCTGTTAAAACAGATCCGTGCAATCGCCCTTGTATCGCCGCAAAAAACAGAAACAACCCACCAACTACAGTGATAAGGGCAAGACTCATTTTTTAGGGCTCCATCGAGAGATAACAGAAATAGAAACATCGCTCCATCGGGAACGAGCTAGGGCAGACTTGCCGACTTGATCACCGTCATCTTTTCGATTTGCATGTCTTCAATCGTATGTGGAATGCCTCCCACGCCGAGCCCTGACTGTCGCAGCCCGGCAAACGGCATAACATCGTCCCGAAACGCCGTGTGATCATTAATCATTACTGCTGACGCATCGAGCGCCCGAGACAGCGCCAAACCGGTATCAATACTCTCGGTGAACACAGCAGCCTGAAACGCAACTGGTAAACTGTTGGCTATTGCGACGGCATCGTCCACCTGGTCGTAGCTATACACACAAACGACTGGACCAAATATTTCCTTCAGTGACACCAAGGCATCCAATGCTGGATTAACCAATACAGTCGGCTCAAAAACACGCTCACTAATCGCCTGGCCGCCCAGTGCACAGTGCGCACCACCCGCAACTGCCAGTTCAACCCACTCTTTCACTCGCGCCACCTCGTTGACCCGTATCAGTGGCCCAACATCTGTCGATTCAAGCGTGGGATCGCCTACCTTGAGTGTTCGCACCGAGGCAACAAACCGCTCAACAAAATCATCCAACTGCTTTACCGGCACAAAAACGCGCTGTACAGACACACAGACCTGTCCTGCGTGGTAGAAACCACCCTTCACCAAAGCCGGAATCGCTTTATCGTAGTTGGCATCGTCACAAACGATGACAGGCGCCGCCCCGCCGTGCTCAAGTGCACAACGTACACCAGGCGCCAGCTTGTTTTTCAGCATCCAGCCGACGTTGGCACTACCGATGAAACTGAAAAACGCCAGTCTCGAATCCGTTACAAGCGCTTCAGCGACATCAATAGCCTCAGTAACCAATATCTGGCCGCGACCTTCAGGCAAACCCGCCTCGTGGAGCATATTCATAAACATGGCACAGCTGAGCGCCGTATCCGGTGCAGGCTTGATAATCACCGGACACCCACTGGCGATGGCCGGAGCAACCTGATGCACAATGAGATTTAGTGGGTGATTGAACGCACTCACCGCAGCTACCAAACCGATAGGCGCCTTTTCGGTAAAGGCCAGACGCCCGGCACTCATTCGATTCGATGCGATTGGAATCCGCGAACCCACATCGACTTTGATGTGTTCGACACAAAGACGCACGCCATCAGCCGCTCGATCCACCTCAACCAACGCATCGGTCAGCGGCTTGCCGCCTTCTTTGGCAATAAGGAGCCCTAACTCAGAACGACGATTGCCCATGAGTTGAGCAACCCGCTCCAACACCTCAACCCGCTCAGGAATAGACATTCGTTGCTGCTGGCTTCGGGCAATATCGTACCCAATCACAAGCTTCGCTTCTAAAGAGACAAGGTCATCCATTGGCAAAGTATCAACAACCTCACCAGTGTAAGGGCTTCGAACAGTCAATTGATTCATAGACAAATTCCTCTCAGAGGGCGCACACAATCTCGCCGAGCCTCTGAATTAATAGTGCATTTTTACAATAGCCAATATAGCAAGAGCGAGGGACACTAACTATTGCGTTGGATCTTGCCAACTTCAGTCACGATCGAGCGCTTCATCCAACACTTCATCACCAGCAATCAATAGCTCTTTGGCCTTGCCCAGCGCGTAGCCCCAGGCTGCAGATACTTCAATCTTCGCCGGTGCAAAGAGTTCGTCAGGATTGACATGAGCATCAATCAAAACGGGCTTTGATTCGGCGTACGCCTGCTCAAGCGCCGGTAAAAGTTGGTCCGGTTTCGTCACCGAAATACCAACCCCTCCACAGGATTCTGCAAACATCAAAAAGTCTGGATTGGCAATTTCAGTGCCATAGCGCACATACCCGTGTGCTTGCATCTCCAATTCCACAAAGCCAAATTTTCGGTTGTTTAAAACCACCACGATTATTGGCAATTTGTAGTGCACAGCCGTTATGAAATCGGCCATGAGCTGAGCGAACGCGCCATCACCACAGATCGCGATAACCTGTCGGCCTGGAGCCGCGGAAGCAATGCCAATAGCGCCGGGCAAACCAACACCCAGAGAACCATGAGTAAAGGAACCAAACATTCGTTGCTGTGCGCGAAAACGCAAATGCCGACCAGCCCAAACGGTTGCCGTACCTACGTCGACAACATAGACCGCATCGTCAGGCGCGGTATCAGATATCGAGCGCACAACGGCCTGAGGATGGAGAATATCGGCGCTACGGCCAAGATCTGCTTTTTTGTCCATGCGCCGATCCCAACGCTCTCGCCTGGTCTGAATAGTTGCGAGCCACGTAGAAGGTTTGGCGGCACTCACCTTCTCGTTGAGTAGAGCCAGAGTCGGTTGAACGCTGCCAACAATTGGATGTGTCACAGCACAACGTCGACCAATGTGAGATGCCGTCTCATCAATTTGAATGATATTTATCCCACTTGGAAGAAATGCCCGGTACGGAAAGTCTGAACCAGCCATTACCAACAAATCACAGCCGTCTAATGCAGCAAGTCCCTGTGGTGTACCCAAGTGGCCAATTCCGCCAACCCAAAGCGGATGGTCATAGGCCACCACATCAGAACCTTTTAGCGAATGAACGATGGGGGCTTGGATCTTTTCCGCAAACTCGAGCAATTCGCTGGAGGCACCTCTGGCACCATCGCCGGCCAATACAACTGGTCTTTCGGCTTTACTAATAGCGACCAAAGCTCGCTCAACAGAAACTTGAGTTGGCGAGATGGGTCCACGAACCGGCACTAGCGTCCCCTGCAGGTTAGTTTTTGGCAGACGTTGAGAAATGAGATCAACGGGAATAGATAGGTGCGCAACACCACCCTGCTCTATCGCTGTTTGCACCGCGGCTCGGGCAAGGCGCTCAAACTGCTCTGTAGAACGTACAGTCTGATTGAAAACTGCAACATCGCCGAACACTCGTTCGAGATCCACTTCCTGAAAAAAGCCGGCACCATACTCTGATTCCGGCACCTGACCAGTAATAGCCAGTACTGGCGCGCGATCGCGCTTGGCGTCATAGAGGCCATTCAATAGGTGCAGCGCACCCGGACCAACGGTTCCGGCGCACACCGCCAACTTACCGGTAAACTTTGCCTGCGCAGCGGCGGCAAAGGCGCCACTCTCTTCATGCTTAACGCTAACCCAACGAAATTTGTCGTCTTGACGAATCGCATCTACTAACGAGTTGAGTGCATCACCGGTAATACCGAAAATTTCCTCAACGCCAGCTTCTGCAAGAATTTCAAGCAGCTTTTCACAAACGGTAGTCATAAACGAGCCTCCCCTAGGAGTGTAGCTAATAGAATAGTGATCACAATTTTGGTTTTATCAGTAGTGCGGATCGAACATGGAATCCGCTATTTCTTGCTCGAGCTGAGCGGGTCTCTCCCGCTGCGCAATACCCAGCGCAAACACTCGCTCCGCAACAGCTATCGCGATTTTCAGCGAGACATCACGAATGCTATTTAGTGCCGGATAGAGGCCGCCTTCATCAAGCGACTCCTGTGAGACTTCATCAGCCAGCGCTCGCGCAGCCACGAGAAACAATTCAGCGGGCATATGTGATGCTGCCGCTCCGATTGCGCCCAGTCCAAGGCCAGGAAACACATAGGCATTATTACCTTGCCCAGGCTTGAACATCTTGCCGCCCAATGAGACGGGCTCAAAGGGACTGCCACTGGAAAAAATGACTCGCCCCTCACTCCAGTTGTAGGCCTGCTCTGCCGTGCACTCTGCTCGGCTAGTTGGGTTAGACAGGGCGAACACTACGGGACGCTCCTGATAACTCGCCATAGCTTTGATCACGTCCTCGCTAAACGTCCCTGGAGCGCCTGTTGCCCCGATCAGCACGTTCGGACGCAGCTCAAGAATCGACTCCACAAAGCCTAACTGCTCGCGGGCATGGGCATAGGGCAAATTGTGTGGCAACAGTTCATCTTTGCGCGACTCAACCACCAATCCTTCCGTATCGACAAACCACAGACGTTGCCGCGCCTCTTCCAGTGACAAACCTTCTTGCACCAACGCATCTACCAGCAGGTCACCAATGCCCGTGGCCGCGGAACCAGCCCCCAGAAACATGATGGTCATATCCGCGAATGACTGCCTCGTAACACGCGTAGCCGCATAGATACCGGCGAGCGACACAGCGGCCGTACCCTGTATGTCATCGTTAAAACACAGGTGTGAATCTTTGTAGCGATTAAGCAACGCATACGCATTAGGTGTCGCAAAATCTTCAAACTGAATAAGGCATCCGGGATAGGCTTCAACCAGCGAGGTCATCAGCTCGTCAACCAAGGCATCGTACTCCGCCCCTCGCACGCGCTCCTGCTTAAGTCCCAAATACAAAGGATCGGCCCTGAGCTCTTTGTTGTTAGTTCCTACGTCGAGCATGATCGGCAAGGTTTGGCTCGGCGGAATACCAGCAAGTGCCGTATACAAAGACAGCTTACCAATTGGAATACCCATACCATTAGCACCAAGATCCCCAAGTCCAAGAATTCGCTCACCGTCCGTAACCACAACAACTTTGACCTCTTGCTCTGGCCAGTTCGCAATCACGTCCCGTACTGATCCTGCGTTTCGGGCAGAAACGTAGAGGCCTTTGGGCTGACGAAAAATGTGTGCGAATTCTTGACACGCCTGCCCTACTGTTGGTGTGTAGATCAACGGCAATACTTCTTTCACGTTATCGACAACCAATCGATAGAACAGTCGTTCATTACGAGCCAATAAGGCCTGCAAAAAGATAAACCGCTCTATGTCGTAGGCCTTTCTACGTAGGCTGTTCAATGCCCGAGTGAGTTGATCATCTTGTGAACACACCGCAACCGGCAGTAACCCATGTAGACCAAAACGATCTCGCTCTGCGTCGGTAAACGCAGTTCCTTTGTTGAACCGCGCATCGTGCAACATCGTTACACCACTTAACTTATCGTCTTCGACCACTGTACCCGTCACCTCTTACTTTTCCGTTTGCGCACTCATCTCGAGTTATTGGTTCTGCTTAGAAAGCCCTGCCAGCATTTTCTTTAGACATAGAAACAGCAATATGTGTGCCAGTACGTTAGCGATCGGTGCGATCAGATCGTAGGCTTGGCGCATAGCGCTCTTCGGCTAACCCCTTGAAGTACGCATCGACAATCGGCAACGTTTCGCGAAGGCGCTTAAAGTCTTCGCGCTGAAAAACCAAAACACGGGAGTCTTCTATTGCAGTCAGCGTGCCCTTGGTCAACCAATCTCTGGACAGCGACCGCTCCCCCCAATGTTCGCCGGGGCCCAGCCGACGGACGTGCACTTCATTCGTCTCAGAATTCTCAATACGAGACTCCAGCAAGCCGCTCTCTACCGTATACAACCCATCTGGAATCTGGTTTTCGCGAAAGACCAGGTCACCCTTGCTGTAGGTTGCATAGCGTGTAGCCATAGGCTCCTCACCGCGAACTTGCACAAGACTTCTTGGCAACAGGTAGTCGAAAAACCAGTTCAACGTAACCCGCAACTTTGTCGACAAGCCAGGTATTCGCATGATGTAAAAGCCCCGCCACATGAACCAGGCAAACAGTCCTGAGAACTTCACTCCAAACAGTTGCGCAACCGCAGAGTAATGACCGATAGACGCCAACGACCCTTTGGCACTGAATTCGAAAGGTCGGCACTCTTCGCCCTTTTCCGCACGAACAATGTTGTCAGCCAGTTGATCAGCGGCAGCTGTCGCAAACTGCGCTGTTGGAGGCGCGAATTCGGTACCTCCCTCATCAAGTGGCACAGCCGCACAATCACCAAGCGCCCAAACCGACTCATACTCCGTGACGCGGAAGCATCGATCTGTGACGATTTTCCCACGCTCAAGCGGCAGCGGCAGTTGCTGAACCAGTTGGGTCGGACCATTACCGATCGTTGCAACCAGCGTTTTAGTTTGAATGACAGTGTCATCAGCCAGGAACACACTGGTACTGCTGGCAGCCTTGAGCCCAGTGCCCGTTAAGATCTCGACACCGCGATTCTCGAGCTTGCGATGGGCGTAGGTGGCAAGTTCTTCTGGCAGCTCTTTGAGGATACGTGCATCTCGCTGAACAACGACCAAGCGAATCTCTGACTGATCAATGCTGGGATAGTAGCGCAGCGTTCTGCGAATCATCTCAGCCAGCTCTCCGGCGGTCTCGATGCCTGAAAAACCACCGCCGGCAATAACAAACGTCAAGAGTCGGCTTTTCAGCTCGGGGTCTACCGTAATGTCTGCATGCTCAAGGCATTGGATAACGTGATTACGCAGCCGATGTGCATCAGACAGGTTTTTAATCGTTAGGCTGTGATCCGCGAAGCCCGGAAGTGCATCGAGATGGCCGCGTTGCCCCACCGCAAAAACCAGATGATCGTAGCTCAGCTTTATTGGCACACGACGGCTGCCTTGCACTAAGCTGACCTCGCGAGTGTCAAAATCGATACCGGTCACTTCCGACATTCGAAATTTCACTTCTGGGACCATCACTCGTAGTGGCGTTACTGCGTCGCCAGAATTAATTATTCCCGCAGCGACCTCCGGCAAAAGCGGCTGGAAGACAAAGTAGTTGGTGGCGTTGATCAACTCGATCTCAACATTCGCCCCCAAGCGCCGCCGTAGATTCTTGGCAGCAAATGCCCCTGCGAACCCAGCTCCAATAATAACGATACGCTTTGAACCCATAGAGACCTTCTACTATGACTGGCCCTGCAAAAAGCCGATACCACAGACAATGCAATAGCCATGCCGCCAGTGAGCTTACGTTAATGATCGCCCCACCCTGACTCTCCCGAGAAGAAACCGTCAGGTCCACGCCATACGAGGTCATTTTGCTATAAATCGTTCATGCACGATATATAGTGATTAGTCAGGCAAACCTTGCGAACTCGACGACAGCAGCTATGCTTCTATGGCGCCTCGTTTTGGCATGGAAATTGATTCCTTTTAGTTTCAAGCTGTACTTACGGAGGCCTGCCCCCTGCAAATTCTCTATTTAGAAGATGATCCTGGTCTGGCGGCCTTACTAAGCCGCCGCATCGAAAGCATCGGGCACAGCATCCACACGGTTTCGACGATTTCTGACGCCAACACTATCGCGGCTGACAGGTCTTTCGATTTGATCATTTGTGATCACAACCTGCCAGACGGAGAAGGCCTAAACTTTATGGCCAGCGTCATGCATAGGGAGCCTGATCAAGCGTGCATCATGCTTACCGGCCAAGGCAGTGAAGATCTGGCGGTTGCAGCTCTAAAGCTGGGCGCCAAGGATTACATTGTCAAAGACCTTGAAAGTAACTATCTCGAGCTACTGCCGGTTGTTATCAACCGAGTAGCCAAGGAAAAATCGGTCGCGGACGCCCTCAAAGCGTCGGAGCAGGCCCAGGGCCGACTAGAGGCCAGCAATCGATACCTCGCGGCCTCCCTAAATCAGTCGAACGTCAAGAGCGGGCTGATAGGCCAAGACCCGGCATTCAATCGAATCACAGCCTTTGTCCAGCAGGTTGCGCCAACCAACGCCACCGTGTTGATTACGGGAGAAACAGGTACCGGCAAAGAGATGATCGCCCAGCTGATTCATCGTTTAAGCCCTCGACACAACGAGCCCTTTATCACGATTAACTGCGCAGCCCTACCTGCACAATTGGTTGAGAGCGAACTGTTTGGGCACACCAAGGGCGCCTTTACGGGGGCAACAAAAAACCAAATCGGTCGATTCGAGGCCGCAGATGGGGGCACGATCTTCCTAGACGAAATTGGTGAAATGCCTCTCGATTTGCAACCCAAGCTACTTCGAGTTCTACAAGAATCAACCTTCCAGCGCCTGGGCAGCAACGATACTCAACATGTAGATGTACGTGTAATAGCCGCAACCAACGACAATCTGCCCCAGGAAGTAAGCAACCACAGATTTCGTGAAGACCTCTACTATCGCCTCAATGTCATTCCGATACACATACCGCCCCTGCATGAGCGACCCAGAGACATCGAACTGCTCTTCATGCACTTTGTCAGAAAGTACTCAGAAGCCCATAGCTTGGTCGCTCCGGATGCTAACGCTGAGATCATCGAGCGCGTAAACCAGTACAAATGGCCCGGCAATGTTCGAGAACTCAGCAACTACGTCGAGCGGGGCATCATCACCCAGCAATGGGGCCCCTTCGCACACCCTATCGAAGCTGTTACTGAAGATCGCTCGACCCCGCCCCCTACCCCCACTCCCGCAGCCGCAACGCCGATCTCAAACCAGAGTGAGGCCGATACCTGGCAACCTCTCGATGACGTCGAAAGACAGTATATTTTGCAGGTTTTACGACACACGAAGGGTGTCATCAGTGGCGAAACCGGCGCCGCTAGAATCTTAGATTTGCACCCCAATACGCTGCGCTCACGAATGCAAAAGTTACGCATCGAAAAGCCCACTCCAAAGTTTGAGTAAACACTAACGCTATGAGAATAAAACACCTTCTTCTTGCACTAGTTATCGTTACAGGCGCTCATGAGGCAACTGCCGAAGTAGAAGCCATCGATGTCTACCACCAGGTACAACATCTGGCCGGAGACCTTGCGCTACTGCACACCGAGATGGGCGCTATACGCTTGCCCAGTAAAAGCATTGAGATAACTAACGCACAGCCACGCGAAGTCTATTTTCAAGCACTAACGCTGTTTAGAAAATCTAACCGACTTCTCTTTGAGCAGGCACGTGAACGCCAACCAGAACCCGAAGCCTCTACAGGAGAAATCACCCCAGCACACGTGTTGAATCTTGTGCAGCAAAGCCATGCCATGATTCTAAGAGTCAAAAAGCACCTATCTATTCCAGAGGTATCGATACCCGACCTGGCCCAGGCTGAAAAAACGCCAACCGACGTGTTTAAGTTAATCGTCGATCAAAACCGCACGCTAAGTCGGCTGCTGCAACAACGCTTTACGCCAGCGGACGTTTATCAGCAGGTCACCTATGGTGTTGGCATCATGTCGGCCGTACTGGGTTCTTTTAATATCGAACCTAGGCTTGGCGTTGAACCAGATTATGAACGACGCAAAGTGCCAGCAGATGTCTATAAACGGCTCATCAACATTCATCAAACCATCCGCCAGGTTGTTGACCAGGCAGGCGGAGAATGCCTGACCATCGCAGATTTTGAATTGCAGCGGACAGACGTGATTCCCGGTGACGTCTATGACTTGACGCTACTGGTAATCGCACAGCTTCGATACCTGTACAACAACCGGCCAGATGCAGCTCCTCTAAGGAAAGACTACTATCCGGGAAACCGGCTACCTTCTCACGCCTTCCAGCGCGCAGGTCGATTGGAAAGCCAAGTTGATCTACTGCTCAAGCACACGCAACTTAGCCCTAACTGGGTCAAGTAATGCCTAAAAAAAACACCCAATCACTCTACAAACGGCTGATCGCGTCACACTTGCGCATTGCAGCCTTAGCGACTCTGTTTTTGGTGATCTGCTTCATTCTCATTGTAAAGATACAGCAGAGCACAGCTGTCATCACAGAAGTTAGATTACCCACCGCAATCGCCTCGGCTCAGGCCGTGTCTGCCATCGACAACTCGATCTCCCAAGTACGCGCCACCGTGTTGTCAGGCGCGAATAGCACTCCACAGATTGACACTCAGTTTTCTAGACAGGCTTCCTCTCAAATCGCCGAACTGGCAAAGCTGGGCGCACTCAGCGACGAAGCCTATCTCCTACTGGAAAAGAAATTACGCTCGCTAGAAGAATCTCAATGGTGGGTACAGGAATTAGCAGGAACAATTGGCAACTTCCCCGCACGCCAACTGTATGAGCAAGACGTACTTGCAACCTATCAACGTATTGATAGCGCACTCAACGGGCTTGCAAACAATGAGTTTTCCAACTCCAGAGACGTGCGCCTGCTTGCCTCGCTTGCCCACCAGCAGTTGGGTGAAGTACTCCGAGGCTTGAGCGAATGTGTTCGCTCCGGATCCGTGGCCGCTATTCAAGACTTCCGCGACAGCAGCAGTCGCCTACAACCCTCCCTGGACGAACTATCAGAAAAGGTAACCCAAGACTCCGATGAGAGCCGCTTGCTCGAATGGCTGCTAAGGGAATACAAGATCTATATCGCCTATGCAGATAAAACCATCGAGCTACGAAAATCAGACAACTGGAATCGAGCCCAGCAGATGCTAACCACGCAGACAGAGCCGCTTGCTAGTGACATTCAGAGCCAGCTACTGGACTTGCAACAAACTCAGTACAAAACGCTGATGAATAGCGTCATGGACACCGAAGGGTTTGCACAGATATCTGGCCTACTAAACCTGTCCCTCGCGATCGGACTCGCTGTATTCGCTTACTACCTAGCCCAATCAAGCGCCCATTGGGCAGCGAACCCATTAGAAACGCTTGCTCTCGCCAGCGATGAAATGGCTGGTAACCCGCAAAGCACGGTGGCGATACCGACAGAAGGACCGGCCGAGGTTTTGCATTTAGCGACTCGATTCTCTCTGATGAACAAGCGACTTGCACAGAGCACAAAAGAGTTGGTAGTGGCCAACGCCGAGTTGCAGGAATACACCCACATCATTACCCACGACCTGAAAGCGCCACTTATAAACATCAGGGGACATACGACAAGTCTGCGAGAGCAGTTTGATGGTCTGGTGAAGCACGCAGACGACATCGACGTAACAGATGGCACGCTGCGTTCTTACGTCAAAGAGCAGATGTCAGAGCAGACGCCTGAAGCCTTTGGGTTCATAGAAATATCCATCGCCAAAACAACCTTACTGATGAACGCTATTCTAGATAACTCGAGAATACTGTTTCGAACGTTGGAAGTTGAAGATCTAAACACTCACGCCGCTGTTGATCGAGTACTGTCACTCTTTAGCTATAAACTAAAAAATATTGAGGTGCATAACGATCTGGATACTCGACTATCTACGGATAGCTTTTTTCTAGAGCACATTATGATCAACCTAATCGATAACGCGATTAAATATCTGGATCCGGCCAGGCAAGGAGTGATTCGGATAAGAAGCGTACAGAACGACGATTTTTTAGATATTCATGTAGAAGACAATGGCGTCGGCATTAACTCGGCGAACCTTGATATCTTCAAACTTTTTCAGCAAACAAATAGTAAAAATGAAGGATCAGGAGTTGGCTTGGCTCTAACCGCCACGATGGTGGAAAAGCTAGGCGGGTCAATAGACTATCGGCCTAATGACCCTAATGGGACAGTATTTATAGTCCGCCTGCCTCGCTAATCTTTAGCAGTTGCTGTTAAATTTTTGACCACCCAAAGAGGCCTCATACATGGCGCCACCTTTGGCAATCGTAAAGACGGCCATTCCTTTATGGTAGCCCCCATAAACATCCGCATCGGAGCTGCTTGTACTAGCGGTCGCGGAGGCGCCCGATGAGGACGCAGAAGCCGACGCAGAAGCTGTAATCACTATCGCCGAGGCATTGGCGCCAAATTCGAAGCTACCATTACAAAATTCTTCGTAGGCCCGCTCATCTTCAAGGAAGATGATCTGACTGTAGGCCTGACCACCAAACTGCAGACCCGCCGTAATTTGAGTCACCGTAGACTCCCCTGCAATCTGCCCATCTTTAAATACCCCGCCGGCACCACGAGCGCCACCCAGAACGACACCGCCTTTGCCAATATTTGGGTACAGAGCGTACGCATAGGACGTCTCAAAATAAGGGCTCGATGCTGAGGCGTTCTGAAACAACGTTTTCGCATCTAGGTACTTGCCCGGCGTAGACACACAGCCAGAAAGAAGGAGTGAACCGCACAAGGCAGTTAGCTTTAGTTTTAGATTCATTCTTGGTCCTTGTATCAAGTCTTGCTTACGCGGTTGGGTTGGGTGGAATGAAGTGGAGCCTTTTGGCTGCACTCTATCACCCCGGATATTGCTCGAATATTCCGGCAACCGCTTTACGAATTTTTTTCTCTGCGCGATTCAACTGTTGCTCGCCTTTCGCCTGCGCATAGCCTTCCCAAATCAACGTCTGGTTACGACGATCAACCATATCGATAATCATATTACCTTGCCGAAACTCTTCAATCTCAACGCGTCTGTGGGAACTCAAAGAATACCCGTAATAGCTCCGGTAGCCATATCCGTAGCCGTATCCATAGCCATACCGTCTCGGTTCATAGTCATATTCCACCACGTTGCGCAGGCGTGACTCATTCCGAATGGAGAACTGCACCGCCAACCAGACATCAGCCTGCTCTCTCTCTTGCGTTTGCGTGTATCCCCGGGAAAGCAGCTCATCACGAACGGCCGCGATCGCAGCTCGCCGATGGAAAGTTGTATTTATTACCTGACCCGGACGCCCTGGCGGTGCTGGCAGCATGTAGAAACTCTTATAACTCGAAAAATCCACCCCACTCCGAGCGCTTGCCTGAACGTCTACAGGTTTGCTAACACAGGCCGATAGCGTCATCGCGATGCCAAGGGTGCAAAGTAAGCGAAGCCACTTACTTTGATTAGAACTGCTAGATACAAGGCTCAGCGGCTTACTACTGTTCATCAGCGCGAACCCTCATGTGAAGTCGTATACTATTGCCAGGCTCGTAACGCGTGCGCACCACATGATCTACGCCATGCAGGCGATAGGTGACGTCGTAGCCCACCAACTGCTCTTCTTGATATCCGCCGTTATACTGCCGACAACTGCCTCCTCGTTGATCGCGCCTCCGATCTCGGGTCGCGATTCGCTGACCAATGATCGCGCCACCAATAGCGCCGCCAGCGGTAGCGATTTTTTTGCCGCTACCACTACCCACCTGATTACCGACTACCCCACCGAGCAGGCCGCCGATAACAGCCCCACCAATGCCCTTATTGCGGTGGTTTCTGTGGCGATCAACTGAGCGCTCACAGCGACTTAAAGGAACATCAACAAATCCATAAGCGGGCCGGTAAGCTTCTACTCGCGCATTGATGTAGTACTGCTCCTCATAAGCAGACCGCGTATTGCTCTCGTGAGCAAATGCATTACTACTCAAGCCGATTAATAAGGTCACACAAAGCCATTCTTTAGCTATCATTTAGCATCTCCCAAAACGGCTTGATCGGCTTGGAACACTCCGGCCTCCGGGTGTCGGACGAACAGTTCGACGAGCCTCATTCGCTCCCCCTTGTACTCACCCTCAATGCTAAATTTCTGGGTAGCTGCATCAAATTCAAGAGTGAAGGCCCCGTTTTCACCGGTCATATTAACTTGCTTCACGGCGAGCACTTCTGACGCTGGAAAGGCAATAGATTCGTTATTGATCGACACCAGCAGAACCGGCATCGCAGACGGTAATTGCCCAACGGTACGCTCAAGCCCGGAATAGACGCTATCACCGAGTGCAGAGTTGCCGTTTGGAGTCACCTGATAGCCTCCGCTATTGGCCTTCAGGCCCGCAGCACCCCCACTGGCAATCAGTGACTCAGGATGCAGCTCGAGCCAGTCCGCTAATGTTTGCTGATTACTGACAAGAAGCTCAAGAGTGCTGTGTCTAAGAGGACCCGCAACGGCTGACTGACTGCCCCAGGACCAGAGTGTGAGGCTCTGTTCGTCGTACAACAGCATGTCTCTGTCGTAGATCAGCCCAGAAGTACCAAAGTTGAGAACATCGCCGCCCACCGTGCGGCGGTAAACACCACCCGACCCGCATATTCGACAAAACGCCACCACAATGGGCTGTCCACCGACCTCATCATTGATCACCCAATGCCAAAGTAGCATGGCCACTGGATAAGCAACCGCCTGACCGTTAACGACAACCCCTAGAACAGGACTGTCGTGCCGCCACAATGTATCTGCAGCCGTTGAATGGGCCATTTCAAAGAGCACACCATTACCGCACGCAGGATCTTTGCTTTTCACCCGCTTGCAGGAAGGTTCGGCCACTTGGATCACCCCGAGTGCGCCGACATCAAATCCGCTGACAACAGCTGATTTTGCACCCGTGGAAAAAACAAGTAGTACGGTCGCGATAGCAATGAGCAGTTTCACTGAGAAATTCCTTTGGGTGTCTTCAGTGGTCGATATGCAACATATGCGCCACAGCAGAGCCCTCGCTTCGAAGGCTCCCCCAGACACTCTGAGTGGCACTCTTAATGACTTTCTGAATGACCCGCTCTAAAGATACGGGTACGGATTTTCCACGCAGGGCCCAGCGGTCCTGCGAAATATCGTTTACTGCCTAGGAGCAAAAACGACTATTCCGGAAGAGATACCTTGCTGGGTCTCTTCCTCATGGCCATCCAGGTAGTGCACTTGCACAGACTGTGCGCTGTTGGCGCCCAATCCGAAGATAAGTATCGGCGAACTATCAGAAGACAGTCCTTCTCCACGAATAAACCATTTAGATTGCTTCGTGCCGTCCGATAAGGTCACGGTGACCTTCGCACCAATGCTCTCGACCTGATTCGCCAGCGATACCTTAAGAGCGCTGCCGGTACCTGGCTGACTGATAAAAGCCTGAGAGTGACCCGCCAAATTCACATGTATCAAATCGGGCCTGCCGTCGCCATTAAAGTCAGCCGTCAATGGCGTTATAGAATAACGAGTATTAACAACGCCCGCCTCAGCGCCAACTGCAGCGAACTCACCCTGTTGGTTTTGCAGCAGCAATCGACCCGGCAGACGCAGGAACTCAAACATGTGCGGTGGGAAGCCAACATAGTTTTCCGAGACAATCAGGTCTTCCCGGCCATCAAGGTTAAGATCTTCAAAAATGGCTCCCCAACTGAATTCATAGTCGGCGACTTTGGCGATCTCAGCGGTATCGGTGAACTTAAAATCACCATCGTTGCGGAACAGCAACCAATCCCAATTAGTGACCTGATCATCGGTCGTGTCGCCATAAATCAGAAAATTCGGCGGAGTCGTACCCACATTGGAGAAGAAGAAGTCCACTCGATCGTCGTTATTGTAATCACCGACGGCGATTCCCATGGGGTAGCTGTTGAAGCCGCTGTTGGGATTGGCAGTATTGGTAAAGGTTAGGTCGCCATTGTTCCGCCAGGTTCGCACCTGGCCCGTATCGTGGGCGACCACTAGATCTTCGAAGCCGTCCTCATCCACATCCACAAAAATACCCAAGAACGTGTTCTTTACGTAGGTCAATCCAGAGGACTGCGTGGCGTTCACAAAGGTGTTGTCACCATTGTTGATGAAAAACTGGCTGGCACCGCCGTAGTTGGGAACATTAAAAATATTTTGCCCCTCCACAACGTCTTTACTAACGTAGCCACTCACAAACATATCAAAGTGGCCGTCTCGATTGATATCTCCCACGCCAATACCTAAGGCTGTAGTGCCATCTGGCATGGTCACCTTTAGCTTTATCGCCTCAAACTGACCATTGGTATTTTTGTGCAACCAAATACCATCCGTGCGTGCCACTAACAGATCAGCGTCTCCGTCGTGGTCGACATCAACTACTGACGCGCCTTTGCTGGCCTCGCCGAGGGCTTTATCGAGACCAGACACCGAGCGTTGCTGAAAGTGACCATTCTTGAACTCGAACAGCACATCTGACTGACTCCGTCCGCCCCCTAAAAATACTTCCTCAACCCCGTCACCATCGACGTCGATTATGGCACTGGCCATAAAGGGTAAGGTAATGGAGTTGTCGTGCTGCTGCTCCCAGTCGATATCTACTGCGGTGAAATGTGGGATATCGATACCCTCTGTAGACACGTCATAGTCAATATTGGCATCGATACGAAAACGCACTACAACGGCAACAATTATTAGCAACAGGGTGATCAGAACACCAACACCGACAGTCTTTGCAAGGTTCATGAGGCAACTCGATTTTGTGAATAGACGAAGTAGAGAGACAAGCTGAAAAATAAGCCAAACCCAACATTCAGCGCAATAGGCATCAGGTATTTGCCGAGTTCTGGAGCCACCAAGTAAATCAGGAAACTGAGCAGTATCAAAACAATGGGGTTAGCAATCGCCATCCAGCGCGGGTATGCGGTGCCCCCCTTGGCCACCAGCCAAACATAGACAATGGAGACAAATAACACGGCAAAACGGGTAACCTGCAATAAGGTTTCATAACGTAGATTGTAGAGCTCAACCAAATGCCCAAGGTCTGGGTACTGAGGTGCATTTACGATGGCACTGATCGATGCTCTTGAGCCAATCCACACCCCACCCATTGCACACCCGTACGCCATCACTACAAACAGTGCCAAAGCCCACTTGGCATGACCGCCTCGAAGCATCAGGTAGATGTGGAACGCACCGACCACGTACATGGGGGCACCCAGCACACCCAGAAAGTGACCAATCGTAGTACGACGCTCTTCAATGCCTGCAAAAAAGGCGAGCCCATCCGTAAACCGGGCCTGGGGGTCAAAATGCAGCAAGAATTCGCCACATCCGGTGACTAGGGCGGCCACCAAGCCCAATACCCCCGTAACCCATAACAGCCTATCGGAGTCTGACTTATCTGTCGGTATTACCATGTCTTTAAGCTCATGCGTTGATTCGATGCAGACCTGAGAAATTATAGAACAATTCAGGGAATATTCGCCGGATACCCGCTTCGATGACAGACAGGTCAGCACCGAATCAAAGGCCAAGCGCGCCAGAAGAACGACTCAGAAAGTAAGTAAGGTAAATGACTTGTCGGCGCGTTCTAGAAGCTCTTCATGACTGAGTCCCGACTTTTGCCATCCCTCCAGACCATCCATTTTGTCTGATTTGTGGAACAAGAGAAGATAACCGCCAACAATTTTGAAATTGAGCGGATCGAGCGGCAATTTCATGCCTAGAGTCAGGCTGAAGGGGCAACTCTCATAACGGGGTTTATAGCGTTTAGGATCCGACTCGAAGAGAGCCTGCTGCGCCTCATTGGTGAAAAGGTAATTCTTACCCTCGTATTCCACAGCAAAATCGGTAGAACCCAGTTGCGGCTCCCCTTGTGTGAAGTAAGAGACAACGCTATAGCCCTGGATGGCAACTGGCAGTTGAGACTTCTCAGCTGCCGCCGCTATGGGGAAGACCAGCCAGCACGCTAAGATGGCTAACAGAGCAATGATACGCATGAATTAAAGTGACCTCGTGGTTTAGGCAGCAGTGGTTGGGGCAGCAGTCGCTGAAAGCTACAGACTGCAACTTTCGAGCCATTTTTTAGCGCACTCAAGAGCTATGAAGAGCCGCCACCAGCTAGCATCAGCTACGACCAACCAATCACCCGACGAAACTTCGTACCTATTTTACGAAATGTGGTGTGGCCTTCGATATCTAGCAAGCTGTTAAGACGCCAGTTTTCGACGCGATTGCCTCTCGCATCTCCGGCGCCCAGAGAATGACCAAAACCTAGCCCAGGCTAATCGTCATCAGCCTTGGGCAATGCACTGTACGCCCCATAGGTCGACACAAAAAAGGGCACCACATAGGTCAAAAGAACTTTCCACCAGGTTACGCTGGCGTCACCAAATATGACTTCTGGCTGATTGATCATATTTAGGGCTGTCCCAACGACCACGGCAACCGCCAACGCGCGACGCAGGTACGCAGCCTGAAGTACTGTTCTTAGCCTTGTCATGCTACCCCCCCCTTAACATTCAATGAGTGACAGAACTGAGTGTTTGCCGCGGCACAGATGCTGCCCCCGATACTCGTCAGCGAGTTTGCAAGAACTGTAGGCTCAGCTTTGCTGACGGTTCGCCAACAAAATACACGACAAAGAACCCCTGCAACTAAATTTCTCCCGCATCGTCAAACAGTCTGCGGCAGCGCCTTTAAAACCATTTCAACTTTTTGAAGATAGCCACCTGAGCAACAATAATCAGAACGCAAAACCCGGCAAACCCCCAGAAAGCTTGGTCGTTTTCTATCCCGGGCATCCCCCCCACATTAATTCCCATTAAGCCAGTCAAAAAACTCAGTGGCAGGAATACCGTTGCGGCAACAGAAAAAATGTACGTAATGTCATTGAGACGTCGACCATGTGCGTTGTTCAGTTCGTCGTTCAAAATTTGGGAGCGTTCGCGCAGCTCTTGAAGCTCCTCGACATATCGAGTTACCCGGTCGAGGCTTTCCACTAAATGCTCTCTGTGCTCTTCTTCAAACCACTCATATTTGGCCTTGACGAGCGTCTCCAGAACGGCTTTCTGCGGCGTGACGTACCGTGCAAAAATCGCGGTCCGCTTGCGCACTAATGCCGCATCATCGGCAATTTCATCTTCCTCGTTACGCGCTAAAAGCTCCTCAGCTCTAGAAATTCGATCTTCCAGATCCGCGAAGAACGGCTGCATCCGCTCAAACAGCCTGTCGGTGATGGTAATCAGAAAGTCACAGGGGCTAAGCGGCGCTTTGTCTTGCTCGATAAAATCAATAATGTCCCCAATGGCCCTAATATCTCGGCATCGGGTGCTAATGACTTTCTTATTGTCGATCCACAGACGAATGGAAATCATATCTGCCGGGTCTGCACCTTGGTCAAAGTTAATGGCGCGCAGAATAACCAGCATCCCATCATCTTTTACCAGTGCCCGTGGCCGCGTTTCCTCTGCCAGCATGGCGTCGATAATAATGGGCTCGAGATCGGTATCGTTCTCCAGAAAATCTCGCGTACCTTCATGCAACGCATGCATGTGAAGCCAGCTGTACGACTGCTTGGCTGCGCCTATATCAAGCTCCTTGGCAGCTTCCAGTTTTTCTGCGTGACCCTCAGTATTAAAGGCATAGCTGTATATAAGGTAGTCGTTAAGCTGGCTCACTACTTCTCCTGCATAGAGGACATACACCCGCACTTTCCTGCTGGCGTGCGAGGAGCTTTTGCAAATCATCCTCGCTAATGCACAGCTCGTTTCTCAATGCTTCGAGCTGCTGACTGTCTGGAACTTTTCCACTGGCAGACAGCGCAGCGATATGCCCATCCATTTCGTCTTTCCGCTTCTTCAGCTCTTCCGAGAAGCGAGAGGCCAACATACCTGCTGGCAACGCCACCGTACCGATGGACATAACGGTGATCATCGCAGCAAAGATACGGCCAGGAACGGTAACCGGTATCACATCGCCGTAGCCGAGCGTAGTTAAGGTCACAATCGCCCACCACATGGATTGGGGGATACTGCCAAACACTTCCGGTTGAGCATCACGCTCAAAGACATATATGCCCGTTGCCGCAACAAACACTAAAATCACGAGCACAAACATCGCCGTCATAAAACCGCGAAATTCCGCCTTCATTACCGCACCCAATATAGCCAGGGGCTGAAAATATCGAACCAGTTTCAGAAGACGTAACAGCCGTAGCGCTATAAGCGCTCGCAAATCGAAGCCGAAGAAAAAACCGAGATAGAACGGCGCAACTGCCAGCAGGTCAACGATAGAATCAAAACTGTGAAAGAAGCCAAATCGCGTCTTGTAACGACTGTCTTCCTTCGAGCTCCAGAACCGTAAAATGTACTCGAGCGTAAATATGCCAACAGAGAAATACTCGATTGCCACGAAAAAGGGTCGGTACGCCAGATAGAAGTCCTGCACCGTCTCCAGCGACGCTGACAGCACATTCACCAGAATCAGGAAGATAATGAAAATATTGACTGCATGAGACAGCTTGCCGCCCCGGTCCCCGGGGTTGAGCAAACTGTAGACGCGACGGCGAAGCCTAACGAGCGATTTCATGACTACTCAAAATGCTGATGATAGCAATCTCTCCTGGGCTTTGCGTTCCACAGATAACCAGACCCTCCTCAGCGATCTAACGCCTGCGATGATATACCGATGTGCACCGGCGCATAACAAGACAACGAACAGGTGGGAAAGAAATACCCGCCACGGCCCGCGGGAACTCGAACCCATTGGGTTGTATCGTATATTCTGGATTCAGGTAGCCTGGTGATCTCGCCGGTTGGAAGCATCTCCAGATAGCGCAGGATACTCATCAGTCCTCGGACACCTTGCTGGATCTCCGCTTCTTGAAAGGTTCCTGACACGCCCACTTCGTAGATAATAGACGGCAGGCCTGCTTTGCTTGATTCTCGCCGCAGATTTCCCTCAGGTCCCTCACCCAACGCAATAATTCCTACGCCAAAATAACGAGCAATGTTCAATGCCCACGAACCACGGACATTGTCGCCTTAGCCACAATAGCGGCGATACTGCCCGTGCTGGCCCCCGGAAAGGATCGATTGAGATCTCTCTTATCAATCATGTTTCTGGACCAAGACCGGGCACCGTCCTCGTTGATGCTCGGTATAGGAAAACACCCTTTTGGCGATCTCCATACCATTGAGCTCGTCGCCATGAATTCCGGCACTGACACACAGAACATAGCCTCGCTCGTGTCCGCGAGACACAAAGATCGGCGAACTCAAATAAGCCACTTCAAAAGAGCTGGCAGTGATGTAAGAGAAATTTTGACTTGAGCCAGAAACGATTTCCTGATCAGCAATCTCAATCCCGTCCCACGGCGCAGCAACGGCTTGGGGGTGGGGAGAGCAAAAACACACCGAGGAGCGCGCACAACCATTTCCTTCTCATACCAAGCCCGGAACTGCTTCCGAAAGAAACGTTCACAATCATTTTACACCTGTCGCACTGCGTGCGATTCAACACGATTAAGCCCTTAAGCTGCCAAAGAGCGTCAAATTTTGCAGTCAAATCGCCGGATTGAGCCAAAAAACACCGATTCAACGACTTCTGAATCACGGCTATTCGTGCATTAACGGGATTTGTCGATTAAATGACACCATTAATCCGGCGGCGCTCGCGATCGCCAAACCCCGAACTACTGTATGGAAGGCCACTTCGGTATAGTCATCGACTAAGCCACGACAAGCCGCCAAAACTCATGCCCTGACGTGGCCAGAGCGAACTAAACAAACTAAGACTAGTCTACAAGAACCCAAGACAGGAGCTAACTATGAAATCTACTCAACCCCTAATGATCGCACTACTCGCGGGCTGCGCGATGGCCGCAACACAGGTTGCAGATGCAGCACCAAATGACCAACTGAGCGTTGCAGACGACGCCCCAGAAAAAGTGCAGGTTGCCATCGATGCATGGAAGGCCGGCAAAGTACTGCGTGGGCGCAAAGACAAGTGCTACGGAATTGCGCTCGCGGGCGATAACGATTGCAAGGCAGGAGCTGGTACCAGTTGCGAAGGCACCTCTACCACTGACTTCCAAGGCAACGCATGGACTTTTGCACCGAAGAAGACTTGCGAATACATCGTTACGCCAAATGGTCAAGGTTCAAAAAAACCTCTGTCCTCGTAACTCATTGGCCAACGTTGAGTGCAAGCTCGCAACGCAAAGCTCAGGCGCCTTCCAGGTGTCTGAGCATTTTTTTGTCACGCGAAGGACTCGAGTGACGTATTTTTGGCGCGGAACGCACGCTAATGCTATCTGATACCTCTGAGCCCTCTAAACTCTCTGAGCTCTCTAATACGGAGGCAACCAAGTACAACGACGCATTCGGTCAATGGATGCTGGAAGGCGATAAAACCGCACTCCTCGCACACCTTGCCAGTGATGATGACCCCAATCGGTTAAACGTTTATCGCAATACCTTTGTCGCCGGCAGCATAGACACGCTCGAACGCCATTACCCTTCGGTACTTCACGCGCTGACTCAAAACCTATTTCGACAGGTCGCTCGCGCTTATGTACACGAACACCCACCCACCACTCGCTCTATGGCCGATTATGGGCGGGGCTTCCCAGAATTTCTCGACCAGCAAAGCCACACATTGAACGCGCTGAGCTTCGTATCAGACCTCTCTCGCCTCGACAGCGCCTGGTCAAAGGCCTACTTCGCCGCCGAGACAACTGCGCTCGAACCGAGTGATATCAACGAGGTCGCCGCCAGCATCGAAAACGTGCGACTACGCCTTAGCGACAACGTTACGCAGGTCACCACCAAGCAGAGGGTCGTAGAACTATGGAGCCAGTTACGCGACGGCCCAGTTACCCTGCCTCCTACGATAGAAGACAACCCACAAAACACGCTGCTTTTCCGAGCGCCCACAGGCGCAATGCGCTATTCGATCCTATCTGAATCAGAAATCGGCTTTGTGACTAGCATCGAAGCTGGTTTGACGTTGATTGACGCGGCACAATACGCCGCAGATATTGGCCCGCTCAATATCGCCGACGTGCTTGCCAGTTTTCTGGCTAATGGAATCCTACAAAGAAGAGAATAACGTGAACCGCATAATCGAAACCTACAACAGTTTTGCCCTATTCATTAGTCGATCGCTGAGCGATATCGCGCTGCTGGCCTTGCGCTTGATAGCCGCCAAAATATTCCTCCAGTCCGGCATCACAAAATGGAGCGGACTGTTTCAGTTCAACGAAGAAAAGTACGACCTGTTCCTTTATGAATTCTTTTGCCCAGATCCCGTGCGCGACGGTGCCCTGCTTCTATGTGATGCAGAAACACTCGAATACGTCGAAGGGTCTGCAACAGTCACCGTTATAGAGTACCTAGCGATCTTTGCAGGAATAGCCGAAGTTCTGTTTCCGATCTTGCTCATCATCGGTCTGTTTACCCGTCTAGGCGCACTGGGCCTGATCGGCATGACGCTCTTCATACAACTGGCTGTGTTTCCTACCTGGGATCATTGGTGGAACCCTGCAAGCTGGTGGTTTGTCTCCCTGTTGGCCGTATTCGCTATCGGACCTGGCAGACTGTCCCTCGATAACCTGCTAAAGCTGGATGGTCGTCGCCTGTAGAACAGGCACCACCAAGGGCCTCTCACCTCATGCCAGGGGCCCGTTGAGCGACATTGCTTGGTCGACACACAGATAAGGCAA
>JALZVT010000078.1 GCA_023300545.1 Pseudomonadales bacterium | reverse complement strand
ACTGGTAGGCATTAACCTGCTGCGGGAAGGGCTGGATATGCCCGAGGTGTCGCTGGTGGCGATTCTTGATGCGGACAAGGAAGGCTTTTTGCGCTCCGACCGGTCACTCATCCAAACTATGGGTCGAGGCGCGCGCAACGCCTCGGGTCGTGCTCTGTTGTACGCTGACAAGATCACAGGCTCTATGGAGCGAGCGATTGGCGAGGTTGAACGTCGCCGCATCAAACAGCAAGCGCACAACGAAGAGCACGGTATTACTCCCACCACGATCAAGAAAGCTATTGCTGACGTAATGGAGGGGGCGCGCGCGACTCCCAGTGCGTCTGCTCGTGGTCGCGGCAGCAAAGCGGCCAAGGGCGCCGAGCGCAAGCGTGAAGTGCCAACATCGCCAAAGGCTCTCGGAAAGCTGATCAAGCAACTCGAAAACGAGATGATGGAACACGCCAAAAATCTTGAGTTTGAACAGGCTGCCGCAGTCCGCGACGAGCTGCAAACGCTGCGTCAGCAGGGTTTACTGCTTGCAGGCAATGGCTAGTCGGTGAGTATTGCTGCTGATCTGCCGGATGCACCGCGGATTGACTCTGCGGAAGATTTGCTCACGCTGTTGGACGCGGTTGGTGGCAACCCCATCGACGTTGTAAATGGGGTAGTTATCGAAGGCGGGTTTCGTTGGCCCGCAGAAAACATCGAAGCAACCTTTAGTGAATGTCGGTTCGAGGACTGTATTTTTAGCGGCGCTGAGCTGGAAGGCACAGAATTTCGTGATTGCGAGTTCCCTCATACCTCGTTGCGTGGCGCCAATTTACGCGATACAAAATTCATTGACTGCAAGCTTTACACCGAAGACCAGCCAGCCGACTTTCGTTACGCCGAGTTGCGCGATGCCCGCTTTGAAGGTTGTGACTTGACGACGGCCCGGTTTGAACGGGCGAACGCCTATGGTTTGAAGTTGCTGCGCTGTCAGGCCCAGGGTGCCGATTTTTCGAGCGTAGACTTTGGTATGGCCATGTCGCGCAACCAGACCGTGGCCGACTTTGAATGCAAAGGCTGCAATCTGGCATACGCAGATTTCTCAGGAACCCATCTTGCAGGCACCAGCTTTAGTGACAGTCGTTTGGTGCATGCGGTGTTGCAGAACTGCGACTTATCCAATGCGACCCTGGTTGACTGTGAGCTCGACAACATCGAGGCTCAGAACCTGTCGCTGGCGGGTGCAGACCTGCGTGGCTCACGGTTCAATAACGTTGACCCGCGCCGTATCGATCTAACTGGTGCTAAAATCGACGCCGATCAAGCCCTGACGCTTCTCCAAGCGATGGGCATCGAGGTCTGTTAAACGGTTGCCCTAGGCGCTTGCATTGACGGATTCTCTTGCGATGTATTCATCTCGCACGTGCCGGCGTTGAATCTTGCCCGAGGGCAAGCGCGGCAGCTCGTCCGAATAGAGAATTCGCCGGGGGCACTTAAAGTTGGCGAGTTGTTCGCGCGCCCAGGCAATCAGTTCGTCGCTGAGTGGTTGGCCGGGACTAAATCCTGCGTTTAGTTGCACAACAGACAACACTTCTTCTCCCCATTCATCGTTGGGTAAACCCACCGTGCACACATCGAGTACTGCCGGGTGTTGCAAGATGACGCTGTCTATCTCTTGGGGATAGATGTTGACGCCGCCCGAGATAATTAGCTCAGCAGTACGACCGGTTAAAAACAGGTAACCGTCTTTGTCAAAGTAGCCCATGTCGCCCAGGGTGAAATAGTCGCCGCGATAGCTGCTATCGGTTTTGCTGTTGTCTTTGAAATATTCGAAACGGCCGACTTCGGGTGCGCGCATGTAGATGGTGCCAGGCTCACCCACAGCGACAGGTTCACCCTGATCATCGAGTATCTTGTTGTCGAATTCCGGGCCAGGCTTACCAACGGTGCCGGGCTTTTTCAGCCATTCTTCTGAACCCACCAGAAAGCCGCCGCCACCCTCGGTCGCGGCGTAATATTCCCAAACAATTGGACCGAACCACTCGATGATGGCCTGCTTGACGTGCACAGGGCAGGGGGCCGCGCCGTGGACAACCAGTTTCAAGCTCGACAAATCGTGTGCAGCCTTTGTGGCATCAGGCAGTTTCAGCAGTCGATGAAACATCGTTGCGACCATGTGTGTGTGCGTGATCTTCTCAGCAGCAATCATGCGCAGGCTGTCTTCAGCGTCCCAGCGATCCATCAGAACAACCCCTGCGCCAGAGCAGAGCGGGCGGCTGATATCGAATGCCAAGGGGGCTGCGTGATAGGCGGGGCCAGTGCACAGGTTGCGATCGATGCCGGGTGTGTAGCCGAGCGGAGAGCCGTCCCACGCCGGCAGTTCGATCTCGGCGTCGGCTTTGAACACACCCTTTGGACGTCCGGTGGTGCCCGAGGTGTAGAGCATGCGTGAGCCAATGATCGGGTTGTCGATGTTGGCTTCGGGTGCGCCAGCAAGCAGGTCGTCGAGCGGTTGAAACCCGGCCAGAGCACCACCGACAGAGAGCTTTAAGACAACACCCGGAGCGTCACCAACGGCTTCAATGGGCGGGCCACCAAGATCTGCATCCGCAATAAAGGCCTTCGCTTCGCAATTGTTGACGATATAGCCAATCTCATCGCCTTTCAGGTGAAAGTTGATCGGCGTGAAACGTAGACCCGAGCGATGTGCTGCGCAAAACACCTCGATAAACTCAGGTCTGTTTTTGGCGACGATGGCCACTGAGTCACCGGTCTGCAGTCCGGCTTCGCGGAAGCGGTGGGCGATTTGATTGCAACGGTTGTTCAGTTCGCGCCAGGTGCGTTGGCCGTAGCTGGACTGCACGGCGACAATATCCCCTAGTCGGGCGGCGTGCCAGGCCACTAGCATGCCGGTGTGGGCGGCGGCCGTTATCTCGTCCTGGTCCGCAGGCGTTAGTGTCGCGACGTCGATCATTCGATACTCCCCATATCAACCTGAAGGTTTTGTTACCCGATCATAGGCCCCGCGCGGCCAAACTTGCCAGCCTGATTGGCACGCGCCTAAATTGCAGACGAAAAAAAACCGCTTCGGCAATAACGCTGAAGCGGTTTGATTTCCCCGGCAGGGCTTGGTTTTAGAACTTCAAACCAAGTTTCTTGATGACATCAAGAGGCACGTAGTTAGCGCCTTGAGGAATGCCATTGGTCGACGCGTAACGGTTAACCGCAGTGATCGTTCCAGGCCCAAGCTGACCGTCTACTGACACGGTGTAACCTTCGGCTTTCAGCGCAGTTTGCAGGGCGCGAACGTTATCTGGTGACGAGTTCACATCACAGAGAACTGACTGCCAAGCCATGCTGGCATCAGACACCTTAGTGGTCTTGGTTACTGTCTTGTACTGAGCAGGAATTGGTGTGCGAGACTCGCTGGCCGGACGAACAAGCTTAGTCACTTCAACTGTGCCGTATTCAGCAGGGATCGCAACTTCGCGGGTGCTGGCAGGAGTTTTCAATGCGCGACGCTTAATGGTCTTGTACTCAGCGGGAGATTCAACCGTGCGACTGCTCGCCGCAGTGTCCACAACCTGCTTATTGATGGTCTTGTAAGAGGCAGGAACCTCAACCAGGCACATCACTTCGCCGGTGCCGTTTACCGACTGTGAGACGACGTTTGCGTTTTTACCAAAGTTGCTCGCGGCGCCTTTCTTCCAGACAGTGTAGGCAGGCTTGTCGAGGACACGCTCGCTCACCGTGCGGTAAGTGGCTGGCACTTGCACGATTTGCTTGCCGGCAGGCTTGACCAGAACACGCTCTGTAATCGTTTCGTAGGTCGCAGGGATGACTTCCAGGCGTGAACTCGCTTCTTTCATCAGTACGCGTTCAGAGACGTTCTCGTACTCGGCAGGGACAACCGTCACCGTCTCCGAGGCTTCTCGCGAGAGTATGCGTTCTTGAGCGGTTGAATATTGCTCAGGGATCAGAACGCGGGCGTAGCATTCGCCGGCGCGTGCGTTGGGCGGAAACAGGTCGCCAGCGCCAGCGGCAATCATGTTGCTGCTGGAGGAATTAGAGCCGTTGCTGATTTCGCTTTCAAGCGCAGAGATGCGGCTATTGCGAGTCGCGAGCTGTGCTTCGAGGGCATCAATGCGGCTGTTAGCCGCGCTGCTGCCGGATGTGTTGCTGGAAGTACTGCTAGTGCTGGCGCTAGTGCCAGAACCTGTAGTACCGCAGGCGGTGAGTGCGATAAGCACTGCTGTGGTCGCAATCGGTCGTAACATATTCGATGCTCCTATTAGATGATCGAAGAGGTAGTCTGTTTGGGTTTTCAAAATCGTTAGTGTTTTCGGACGGCTTAACGACAGTTTTCGTAAGTTTGATTGTTTCTGGCTTTGTAAGCCAAGTATCAGATTCCGTTGGGTTCTTTGTTTACAAAAACTTAATGTTCGGTGACTGCTAGCCCCCCAGTAGCGCAACTTAAGCACTTGTTCAGATAAAAGAAAGAACTAAACGACACCTGTGATGTCCTTTTTACAAAGGTGGGCTCGAAAATGCCCCGTCTTCGTGGCGTCAAAACGCAGTCGAATCAGTGCAGGCCGCTCGCTTCCACGCTCAAATCATCGGTTTTCAGGTGCACAGTCAATTTAGTAGCTATAAACTTTACAAAGATTGACACTCCGACTGGGCTCGAGCAGAGGCATCTCGGGTATGGTCAGATAAACTGCTGCTTTGTGCAGGATCTTCGGAGGGAGCCATGAACCGAGCGCTCACGATATTTTTTGGTCTACTGGCTCTCGGTGTCCTTGGCTATGTTTGCATTGGACAGCACCGGGAGCAGATTCAGACCGCAGTGGCGACCAATGCGTCAGCGGGTTTGGCCTCGGCTGGCTTAGAATTTGCCAGCGTCAGTGCCGATGGTCAGCAAATTACGCTCCGGGGCACCGCACCCAGTGCCCAGGCACGAGACGCGGCAGGGCAGGTAGCCTTGGCGGCCGATGGCGTGGTTGGTGTCGACAACCAGATTGCGGTTGAAACGCTGGTACCGCCGCCCGGGCCAGATCCCACCCCGGTGTTTGTACCCTCTACACCCGAAGTCGTTTCCGAGTCATTGCCTGACGTCGCTATCAACGAATCACTGCGGGTTGTTCTAAACGCTGCAGACCGGCAGGCAGATGTTGTTGGTCGCGTTTTGACCCCTGCACTTGCGCAAACCCGCGGTGCTGAGATTTCTGCGGCGGTGAGTTCAGTGCTGCCGGATTGGCAGTTAACGAGTGGCATTGAGACGACAGCGACGGTTGCCACTGATCTTAGTGGGGTGGTGGAACAGATATTACCCGCGCTTGTTGTTGCCCAGTCTGCAACCCTCGATGCGGACGCGCAGGGCATTCGCATCGACGCCAAGCTCGCAAGCTTTGCCGAACGTACCGCGTTGCAGGCCCGGTTGGATGCCTTTGCTGGGGAGCCGATGTTTGCCGAACGCAATCTCAGTTGGATGCTTGATTCACCGCCGTCACCACCGTCACCACCGGAGCCAAAAGTCGATGTCTGTCAGGCGGCATTTGATGAGCTGCTCGAACTGGATTCTATTCTTTTTACCACCAGCAAAGCGCAGATTCGCGCCTCGAGTTATCCGCTGCTCGACAAGCTGGTGGGCGTTGCGCGGGACTGCGACGGATCAATTGCCATAGAAGGGCACACCGATTCACGCGGCCCGTCAGAGTTCAACGATTACCTGAGTCTCGAGCGCGCTCGATCCGTTCGTCGATACCTGATATCAAAAGGGGTTGAGGCGAAACGAATAAGTGCTCGTGGCTTCGGCTCGAACAAGCCTAAATACGATAACAACACCGTTAACGGTCGGCAGAGAAATCGCCGGATTGAATTTCGGGTGATAAGGACAGAGTCATGATGTATCTAGCCCTCAAAATGTGGTTTTGCCTGTTATTGGCCGCATTGATTGGTTTGTTTGTAGGGTGGTGGCTATACCGCTCGCGCGCGGTACAGCGCGAACTCGAACTCAATAACGAAATTGACGTGCGCAACGACCGGGTGGGTTCGCTGGAAGGCAAGCTGAGCGCGCGGGACAGCAAAATCACGTTGCTGGGTGAAGACCTTCAGCAGTGGCAGGCGAAGGTGCCAAGGCTCGAGTCCACGGTGGCCGAGCGCGATGACCAAGTCATGGGATTGACCATGGACCTGGATACTTGGAAGCAAAAACTACCGCCGCTGGAAGCCCGCCTGGGTGTGGCTGAAAGCGAGCGTTCACAGCTTGTCGGTGATCTGGCGGAACGAACCGCGAGCCTTGCGGACAGTGAGGCAGCTATGGAGCGGCTGGATGGCGAAGTGTCATCACTGCGTCAGTCGCTTGCGGATGTAAACGAACGCCAGGCGCGGGAAGTTTCCGAGTTCAACACAGAACTCACTGGGCAAAAACAGCAGATGGACAACCTGCGAGTTGAGTTTGACACCACTACCGCCAAAGCCGCGGACTTAGAGACTGAGTTGACGGCGCTGCAAACAGACCGCAACACGCTGACCAACGAAGGCCGTGAACGCGAGCGAGCGCTGGGTGAATTGCGTCAGAGCTTGCAGTCGCAAGAGGCTGAACGGCTGTCGCTGGCTGAGCAGGTGACGACATTGTCGCCCGTTGCCCTGCGGGTAACCTCCCAGGATCAAAGTATTGCCAGCCTGAATCAGGATCTGCGGAATCGCGACACGACCATCAAAAGTCTAAAAGGCGAAATTGACACCGGTCGTAATCAGGTCGAGCAATTGAAAAGCTCTGAACAATCATTAGCGTTATTGCGAACTGAAATGGACGCTATGCGGGGTGAGCTAACCAGCACGCGTACCTCGTTGGCCGCTGCGACACAGGTTTCGAGTGCGGCCCAAGACGACGTTCAAGAGCCAGAAAAAGCTCAAGAAAAGGTGAAAAGTAACGACGCTGAGTGGCGCGCCCGTTTGCGCATCGCGGACTCTGGCCGCCAGCAGGCCCAGGCCGACCTCTACCGCCGTCAGGAACAGATCGAACGCCTGGAGCGCAAACTCGCGGCAGCGAGCAGCGAGGTGCCACAGCAATCTGCGCTGGGTTTGCTGACTGGCGCCGGTGCAGATTCCACACAGGCCGGCCAAGTGGCCGCGATCGACGAGCGGCAGTGGAAGTCGCGACTGCGCATTGAAGAGTCGGCGCGCCGCAAAGCCGAGGCTGATGCCCTGCGTGGCAATGAGCGAGTACAGAGTCTTGAGGCGCAGTTGCGTCAGGCGCGTAGCGATGCGTCTAAGACGGTTTCATCGCCGCCGGTTGCAATCCCAGCAGTGCCTTCGCTAGTGTCGCCATCACTATCTACAACACCTACAACACCTACAACACCTACAGCGGAGGCAGGGACAAACTCGCTGGACGAGATGCGGTTTTTAACCAGCGCCCCTGCAGAAACAGACGAGCTGCAAAAAATCAAAGGCGTGGGCAAAGTATTGGAGAAGACCCTCAATTCATTGGGGATCTATCAGTTTCGCCAGATTGCGCTGTTTTCAGCTGACGACATTGCCTGGGTTGATGAGCGCCTGAAATTCAAAGGCCGCATCGAACGAGACGCCTGGGTTAAGCAATCCGGCAAGCTGCACCGCAAGAAATACAAAAGCGAAGCTAAGGCCGACTAACCGCTAGCTGTTTGGGGCTGGTGTGTTAGCCAGCCAGCGCTTGCTCGAGGTCAGCAATCAGATCCTTCGGGTCTTCGATGCCAATCGATATGCGAATCAGCTCAGGCGGCAATGGGCTGGTTGGTCCCTCAATAGAAGGGCGATGCTCAACCAGGCTTTCAACGCCACCCAGTGAGGTTGCGCGCACAAACACCTGCATTCGACCAATGGCTCGCAAAGCGGCCTCTGCACCACCTTTGACGCAAATCGATAACATACCACCAAAGCCGTTCTGCATTTGTTGGCAGGCAATGCTGTGTCCGGGATGACTCGCAAGCCCTGGATAAAGCACCCGATCAATTTGTGGGTGATTCTCGAAATGTTCGGCAATGAACAGAGCACTTTCGCTGGCACGCTTTACCCGTAAAAACAGGGTTCGTAGGCCACGTTGCAGTAACCACGCCTCAAAGGCGCCAAGAATCGCGCCGTTTTCGCTGCGAATTTTGCAAATGCGTTTCCACAGGCCGCTGTCTTCTTTGCTAATTAATACCCCCGCGATCACATCGCTGTGGCCGTTCAAATATTTAGTCGCAGAGTGCATCACAATATCAACGCCGTGTTCGATCGGGCGGGTGATCACTGGGCTTGAAACGGTTGAATCGGCGCACACAATGGCGTTGAACTGGTGAGCAATGGTGCAGGCTTCGGTCAGGTCGACAATGTCCCACATCGGATTGGCGGGTGTTTCTAGCCAGAGAATCTGTGTGCAATCTGGGTTTTTGGCCTGTGGTTCCAGTGCCGCCTTTATGTTCGCGGCATTTGTGGCTGGGTTGGCGAGGTCAATCTTGCTGAGGTGTACACCCCAGGTTGCGCAGAATTTATCGAGCCAGTTGCGCAATGCCCAATACATGATTTCGGGCACCACAATATGGTCGCCCGGCTTGAGCGCGTGCGCCACGGTCATCGCAGCGGTCATGCCCGAAGAAAACAACAGGGCGTCGTAGCCACCCTCCAAGGTTTGAATCAATTGCTCAGCGGTTTCAAAGGTTGGGTTCTGATCCCGAATGTAGACGTGCTTAGGGTTGAGCGGCTGATAATTTTCGTCTCGCGCAAAGGTGGTTGAGAAATGCACGGGTGGCATCACCGCCCCAGTGGCGGGGTCGGGCTTGGAGGCCTGGGCGGTGATGGTTTCAGGTGAGAGGTTTTTATTGGTCATGGTGTTCTGCGTCTAAGAAGAGAAGAGGAAGGGGTCAGAATGAATTCTGACCCCGGGGTGGTCTGGCTCAGGGGTCAGAATTTATTCTGACCCCTGCCTTCAATACAATTCATCACGACGACACCTCAATCACCGGGTACTGCTCACAATCCAGCGCCTCACCATTCACGAGTGTTGAGTTCAGCAGTGGCTTGCTGACGCCGAGGCGATCATCATAAATCACGTCGTCACCCACGTAGCGTACCGCATAACCGCGGCGCCGCCGGTCACCTCGAGCGTTGCCGGGGGAGCCGTGGACGGTCATCGCGTGAAACAGATACACATCACCGGGTTCGAGCTCCCAGGAGACAATGGGATAAGCAGCGCGATTGGCTTCAATATCAGGGATGTCTTCGTAGTCGGGATTGCGCTCATAGACGCCAAGAGACGGGGTAATGCCAAAGGTTTCCGGCTGGAACCAGCGCTCCCATTTGTGCGAACCGGGTACAAATTCCAGAGCGCCGCTGTCGAGGGTCGTATGATCCAGTGCAACCCAGAAGCTCAGCACCTGACGGCCGCGGATGGGCCAGTAGGGTTGATCGTTATGCCAGCGGGTGCGGTTGCTGGTCTGGGCTTCTTTGACGAACAGCTGATCGTAGAGAAGGTTTAGCTTTTGGGTGTCGAGAAACTGCTTTGCGAGCGCTGGCAAGACCGACTCGAGACAGAAACGCTTGAAGATCGGGTCGTTCTGCCAGATGCGCAGGTTGCCATGGAAGCGCCCGCCGTCCGGGGCGTCATAGCCATGAAAGAAGGGCCCCGGATTGTTGATGTCACGTTCAATAGCGCCAGCCAAAGCCTCTAGCCAATGCGGCTCAATAAGGTTTCGCAGCACGAGCGCGCCGTCGCGCTGGTAGGCCTCGAGTTCGTCCGTGGTCGCTTGTCTGGTCATAAGGGCGCTCGGTGGACTTTGCGTTGTCGAAACAAGCGCAGCCGGTTAGTTGGTACACTTTAGTGTACGGGGGAATAGCGCAATGAAAAACCACACTAATACTGCAGAGTCTGCGGTGCTCGAGCCTCATTCGGGCATTCGTCAGGCCCTGCTCGATTTGCTGAAGGGGCGTCCAGAGCTGGTGGCTCGATTTGGCCATTTTCAGGCGGCTTTTGCCGATCAAAACCTGTTGCCCGAGCGTTTGCTCGAGATCTGCAGAGTGCGTATTGATGCCTTGCATCGCCTGCCTGCGGTTGCGGCTACCCAGCTGAGTGCAGAGGACGCCGCGCGAGTCAGCACTGGCGATTTTTCGTGCCTGTCTGCCGCTGAGCGTGCGATTCTCGATCTTGCAGAACAAATGACCATCGATGCCCACGGTGTTGCTGGCGAACAAATAACCGCGCTGAGTCGCGAGCTAGGTGAGCCGGGCGCGGTTACGCTGCTCACGGCTATAGCGCTGTTGGACACTAACGCCCGCATGCAGCGGGTACTACAACCACTGCGCGATGCACGTCGTGCAGCCAACGCTTAACCGTCCTTTTTCAGTTACTCCGTTCGAGCATCAACCTCATGGCAACAACTCCACGACTTAATTCCGCCATTGCAGACCAACCCGCCAACTTTGGCTCAGTCATGAGTCATGCGCCAGAAATGCTGGGCCGCTTTGGTGTCCTGTATGCGCAACTGTGGCAGAGCGGCACTCTACCGGCTGACCTGCGAGAAATGACCCGGCTGCGTAACGCGCGAGTCACAGACTGCGGTTACTGACGCAACGTTCGCTTTGACTCTGCTCGTGAAGCAGGGCTGACCGAGGCGCGTGCAGACCAGGTGCGTGATGGTTACGAGGGCGTTGTGGCGCCCAAAGAAGCCGCGGCGCTGGCGCTAACGGATGCATTGATTGGCGATCCAGATGCGCTGACTCCGGCCGCACGTGATGCGTTGCTCAGCCACTTTGATGACGGCGAGCTGGCGGAGCTTGCGCTCGGTGTGGGGTTGTTTTTTGGGTTGTCGAAGGTGTTGGTGGCGCTTGGGCTTGAGCCTGAGTCGATGCCGACCACCATACTGCCGGCGCCAGGGTCGGTTAGCGCGGGTTAGCCGTCTTTCAGCTGGTCTTGCAGATGGTCTTGCAGGCGCGCCAATAACTCGTCGAAGCTGTCTTTGAAGTAGTAGGGCGTGGTTTCGTCGCCGGTCATGTTCTCGCGGTTTTCGCCGTACTTCAGGCCGTCGTCGGTCAGGGCCTTATACTTCTTGATCTTGTCGGGGTATTTCGAGCTTGGCCGCTCTTTCTCGATGAGAATACCCATGGCGATAAACGCTTTGTTGGCTTTCACCGCTGAGACGCCCGCGTTGTTGGCTTTCAGCAAATTGGTGATTGAATCTGGATTAGGCATAGACGAATTGTATGCGCTGCTGGCGCTGGCGGGAAGATTACTGGGGGCAGAGTTTATTTTGCGGCAATCGTCGTGCGGAAACACTTGGGAGCGGGGCCGTCCTTTGGTAAAGTCTCGCGCTCCTGCTTGCAGGCGCATAGCTCAGTTGGTTAGAGCGCTACCTTGACATGGTAGAGGTCCCCGGTTCGAATCCGGGTGTGCCTACCAAATTCTAATGAAATCAATAGATTAGAATTTGCTTTGTATGTGGTGTCAAGCCACATCGCCTCTTTTCGTTGGTGGGAGATCACTCCACCGGGTAGGGTCCGTCATCGAATGTTTGCGCGTGGTAGCCCTTGGTGCCGATCGTTTGGGCGAGCTCGCTCCCGCGAAATTGGCCATTGCGAAGCTCAGTCAAGATGGTCGAAAAATCATAGTGCGGTTCCCAGCCCAGTTGACTGCGTGCTTTGCTGTTCACATACACGCGATCTATCGAGTTCAACATTTTGAACCCCTGGTGTTCGTAGATAGCCTGATATTCGGGGTAGATTCGTGCGACCACCGTGGCAGGGTTGCTGTGCAATTGCGTGAGATCAGTGGGTTTAAATGGACTCGTCGCACTAATGATGAACAACCCGTGACCGATATTGTGGGCCTGGGCGGCTGCGGCCAGATGGGCGCTCACCACATCTGAAATTTCGACGCGCCGGTACAGGAATTCTGTGGCCTTCAGATTGGCGCTGGAAAACGCCTGCCGGGCTGCCTGGCTGTCATCTTCTTCCGGGAAGAACCGTGACGTGCGCAGCACCAGTGTGTTCAGGCCGTGATTGCGATGAAACAGCAGGCACAGGTTTTCGGCGGCGAGCTTGGTGGCCCCATAGATATTCTTCGCGCGGGGCGTCACTGCCTCGGTAATCCAGGCCGCGGGTTCACCCGGTTCTGGGCGCATGGCATCGCCAAACACCGAGGTGGTGCTGGTGAATACAAAAAAGCCCACCTGCTGTCGCGCTGCGGCTTCTAGCAACTCAAGCGTGCCGCTGATATTGGTTTCGACGAATGCGGCTTTGCTGTGGGTTGCAACATGGGGTTTGTGCAGGGTGGCGGTGTGGAACACGCCCTCCACGCCATCCATTAACCGTTCTGCGACACCTGGGTCGGCGATTGAGGCCACCACGTCGGTGAAGGGGGAGGCGGTTAGGTCAACCCCCACCGTGGTATTGCCCAGCTGGCGGTGGGTGCGAATCAGCGCTTCACCCAGGTGACCAGAACTGCCGGTGATAAGTACTTTCATAATCCTGCTTTATAGATTTGCGGTTCAATGCTAAAAAGGAGAATGAAAGAAAAATCTGAAATTGTAAAAGATTGGTTGCCACGCTACACCGGTACACCGCTTGACGAATTTGGCGACTACATTCTGCTGACAAACTTCCGTGACTACGTGCGGCGCTTTGCTGAACGCTTTGATGTGCCGGTGCGGGGCGAAGACTCGCCCATGCAGACCGCCACCTCAGACAACATCACCATGATCAACTTTGGCATGGGCAGCCCCCAGGCCGCCACCATCATGGACCTGCTCTCTGCCGTTACGCCAAAAGCCGCCCTGTTTCTGGGTAAATGTGGCGGACTCAAAGACAAGATTTCAGTCGGTGATCTCATTCTGCCCATTGCTGCGATTCGCGGTGAAGGCACAAGCAGTGACTATCTGCCCAAAGAAATCCCGGCCTTGCCGTCGTTTCGATTACAGACTGCGGTCTCCCATAGCATCAAAAAGTACGAACAAGACTACTGGACCGGTACGGTCTACTCGACCAACCGTCGGGTCTGGGAGCACGACCGCGAATTCAGAGAGTATTTGCGTAAAGCGCGAGCCAGTGCGATCGACATGGAAACCGCCACTATTTTTACAGTGGGCTTCGTGAACAACATTCCTCATGGCGCGTTGTTGTTGGTCTCAGACTTACCGATGCAGCCCGACGGCATAAAAACGGCGGAGTCAGATGCTCGGGTCAGTGCTGATTTTGTGCAAATGCACCTCGATATTGGTATCGACTCGGTGATCGAACTGGCAAGCTCTGGTGAGTCGGTGAAGCATTTGCGCTACGAATCGTCTTCGCCTGACTAAGCCCGTTCCCAAACTGACGAGACCTAAGCTAACGTGATGAAAGTGATATTTGATACCGATGTGGGTATCGACGATGCCGTGGCCCTGCTGTTACTTGAAGCAAGCCCTGAGGTCGATCTGATCGGTGTGGTGACTGGCTTTGGTAACGCAAGCCTTGCCACAACCACTCGCAACGCGCTCTATCTGAAAGAGCGGTTTGGCTATGCAGCGCCGGTGTTTCAAGGTGCTGCCGATTCTCTAGCCGAGCGCCTAGGCGAAGGCGTGCCGGATTTTGTGCACGGTAAAAATGGTCTGGGCGACATTGACCTGGTCGAGCCAACGTTGAGCGTTGATCCGATGCCTGGAGCCGAGGCGATCGTGGCGCTTGCCCGCCAGTACCCCGGTGAGGTGACACTGGTGGCGGTCGGGCGCATGACCAACGTGGCCCAAGCGCTAGCGCTTGATGCTGAATTGCCCAAGCTGCTGAAGAATATTGTCATCATGGGCGGCGTGTTTGGGTTTAATGGCCATCGCGGCAACGTGTCACCGGTGACTGAGGCGAACATTGGCGGCGACCCGCTAGCGGCTGACATTGTGCTGGGCTGTGGCGCAGAGATAGTTGTCGTTGGGCTCGACGTCACCAATGAAACCATTGTTGATCAGGCGTTCTTTGAGCGTTTGCGCGATAACGCCGGCGACGCTGGCAAACTGATTCACGACAGCAATCAGTTTTATCTGCAGTTTCACTATGACAAAAGCGGTGTTTATGAGTGCCCGGTGCACGACGCCAGTGCGGTGGCCTATCTGCTTCGTCCCGATTTGTTTGTGACCCAAACGGCGGTCGTGAGGGTGGTTACCAAGGGCATTGCTCTGGGTCAAACCATTCACGCTGATCCGCAGCCTTACTACGACATTAAAGCTTGGCACGACCGGCCAACCATTGAGATCTGCATCGGTGTGGATGCGACTGCGGTACGAGAGTTTTGTGAGTCGACGCTGTCGGTCTTTGGCAACTAAGGCGTATCGGTCGACTTTTCGCGTAGCACAAAGTGGACGAGCGCAATTGCCGCAATAGTAATCGCGTAGCCAAATACCCAATCCCAGGCGGGGCCAAGTCGGCTCACCACGTCGTTGCTGAGCACTTCAAACTTGTGGCTGATGCCAATGAGGGCCAATAGGGCAGCGCCGGTGAGCCACACGATGACCGTTTTGAATTGCCGGTCGATGCTGGCAACCGCAATGGCAGTAACCAGCAGCGACGTCATCATCCAGCCTTTTTCCAACGCAAATATACCAGTAGTGAAAATATTGCTGTTGGCGAGACCGGTCATAAATTCTGCGGTGAGCGGCTCGCTCTCGGTGCCCATCCCGGCCCCGGTCAGGGTGCGCAGCATCAGTGTGGCTGAAAACGCGGCAACACCCGGCATTAGGCCTAAAGCGACCGCAGGCGCGTAACGTCTGTCGACATCACTGATTGCCTGACCACACACTGAGACGCCCACCCACACCAGAATGGCCATGCCCGCCTCGATGGGAATGACCTGGGCAACAACGGCAAAGCTGCCGGTGAAGCTGAGCAGTGCGACCGCGATGCCTGACATGATGGAGTAGGAGGGGCCTGCGCCGATGGCCTTCCAGGCGACGTGGCCAACGTAGAGTGTGGTTGGGTAAGGCGAGCCAAACACGCCCGCGGCAATTGAGCCGACGCCGTTGACGGTGAGTGCGCCGCGCATCGAGAAATTGTCGCCGGATGCTCGAGCGGCCTCAACGACAACGAGTGAGCCCAGTGTGCTAAACAGGGCTATTGGAATGAGAACGTCCATGCGCGACCACACCTGATTGAGCACACTGAGATCGGTTAGAGAAAACTGCGGTAGATAGAGCCCGGGTTCGAAGCTGACGATGGTCATTGAGGCCACAGGTCCGCCTAGACCGAGCCAGTGCGACCCCCAAGCCAGACCGACACCTAAAAGCAAGATAATAAGACCGGCGGGTATACCAAATCGCAACCGAACTTTGCCCGCGTACAGATAGATCATTAAAAACAACACAGGGATGCCCACTAGCGGATAGTGGTAGCTGCGGGTGAAGTAGTCGGCGCCAATAAACAGTAAACCAATGGCTGCCAGTGCCGTGAGCGTTGCCGCGGGCGGCAGGTTTTTTCGAATCCAGGGCGCGACTACGGCGGATAACAGCTCCACCGCGCCACTCAGCACGCAACCGATAATGCCCGCAAGCCATGCCATTTCATTGGCGGCGCCAGCGTCCATGCCCTGGGCCAGGGCAAACTGCTGGGCGGGGTACATGACGTAAAAGGTAAACAGAAATATTGGCAGCAGATTAACGCCGTAGGGCAACGCGCACACTCGAGTGCCAGGATTGGCTTTGGCGAGCTTGCGTGCTTCGAGATAAAACCACAGGTTGCCGATGAGCATGCCCAGTGCAAGGCCGGGCAACACGCGTTCAAAAACCAGTTCAGTGGAAAAATGCAGGACAAACAAACAGAGGTTAGTAACCAGCAGAATGTTGATCAGGTTGTTTAGGAAGAGGCCAAAGAACGCATCCATATCGCCCCGCTGGATGCGGGATTGATCCTGCATGATTAAGAACGCCCAGTTAGGGTGACAGGAAACAGCGTAGTGGTGGGCGAGCAGCTAACCTCCGGCCGTAGCAGCACGTTTTTCGGCTGCGCTGCGTCCGTCAGTTCGTGGTTGCGCACCATCACTGCCAACGTCAGAGGC
This sequence comes from Pseudomonadales bacterium, assembly GCA_023300545.1. Classification (GTDB taxonomy): domain Bacteria; phylum Pseudomonadota; class Gammaproteobacteria; order Pseudomonadales; family Azotimanducaceae; genus JALZVT01. The sequence continues at coordinate 11,011 of JALZVT010000078.1, read as the reverse complement.
AGCAGCACGCGAGAGACGCCCATGCCCAGGCACAGGTGGGTGCCGCCACCGTAGGCGTTGGCGCGCTGGCTGTTGGGTAGCAGCCAGCGGTCTGGATTGAACCGAAGCGCATCTTCATAGCGCTGGTTGTCAAAGTGTGGCAGCCCAATGAATTGCAGCACATGGGTGTCGGCCGCGATGTCGAAACCACCCAGCGTGATGTCCTGGGTGGTGATCTTGGGCGTAATCGGTGCGGCCAGGTAGCAGCGCTCCGCTTCCAGAATGAAAGCCTGGAGCAGCGGATAGTTTTTCACTCCGCCAGAGAGACCGGCCGGCGTAAAGTCTTTCAGCTCCTCGCGCAGTCTGGCCTGCCACTCGGTGGATTGGCTGAGCTGCCACAGCATGCCGCTGGCTAAAATGGCGATGTTGCCAACGCCGGCCACTATCAACAGATACACCGCGTTGACTAACTCAGCCGCATTTAAGGGTTCGAATCCACGGTTTTTTTCGGGAGTGATAAGGCGCTGCAAGGTGTCGTCGCAAACCTCACCATTCAGGCGGGCGCTGACAATGCCCTCAAAAATCCCAAAGGCCTCTTGTTTAACTTTTAGGTAATCCGGGCGCTGGTGCCAGGTGCGCTGGTCATCGCGAGACAACCGCAGGCCGCTAATAAATTCTTCTTCAAAGCGGTTCAGTAAGCGAATGCTGTTGTCGCTGGTGGGGTGCTTAACCTGGGTTTGGCTGAGCCCTTTGGTGTACAGCAGGCACAGTTCTTCGTGCAGATTAACTGGTGTGTCGTCGAGGCTGGCGAGTCCTTGGGTGAGGGTTTCACCGAGCACATCAAGATGTTGTGCGAGGGCGCCGATACCAAAGCTGGGTAACAGCAGCTTGCGACTGCGGCGATGCGCGGGACCATCCTGTTGGGTGATGTGCTGGACGCCCATCTGTTCATTGAAGAAAATACCGCTGCTGGTGGGTGGACCGTATTGCCAGTCGTCGGGAGTTCTCCAGGCGCTCAGGTTCGCGTCGTGGTCGCACAGCAACACCTGTCGGCGGCCGTTGATGTCGGCTTGCATCACCGGACCAAGCCGGTCTTTGGCGTCTAACCAAGACTGGGCGGTGTAGCCTAAGAAGTCGGGTTCCAGTGCGCTGGTGGAGCTGCGTTTGTCTAGCGAGCTGAGATCGAGAAGTGGGGGAGAGTTGCTCATCGTATTGATTTCAACTGTCTTGCTCGGAGATAAATTCAATGAGGCCAGCGACATAGCTGGTCCAGCCGTTGTCGTGATTGCTGCGAGAGGCCTCAGTGACAAAGCCCGTATGCTGCAAGCGCAGTTCGGTGCCGTCTGTGTGAGGAGAGAAGTGCACCTCGATGCGAGTGATCTCTTCGTCGCCTGACCATTGCCATGTGTAAACCAGATGACGATTGGGTTCGACAGCAAGAAAGACACCCTCGTTGCTCATGGTCATGCTGTCGTTCTGGGCAGTGAGTCGGTAGTGGCCGCCGAGCTTTGGTAGAACGTCCATCTTGGTCGCTGGTGGGATAACGGTGTCAGAAGACACCCAGGCCGCGTAAACGCGTTCAGGCGAGAACGGCAAAAACCAGGTGCTGTCTATCGCGTTCACATCGGCCACTTGAGATCACTCCGCTAAATGTTGGGCGACAAAGGCATCCAGTCGGTTGGCAAAAACTTGTTTTTGCGCGGCGTCGAGAAAGCTGGCCTGAAAACTGTTGTGGGCAAGCTGTATGGCCTGTTGGTTCGTCATGCCAAGGTCGGTACTTAGGGCTGAGTAGTTTTCATTTAGAAAGCCGCCAAAGTAGGTGGGGTCGTCTGAGTTGGCCGTGACCATGACGCCGTCGTCGAGCATGCGCAGAATATTGTGGTCGCGCATGTGGTCAATCACTCGCAGTCGGACGTTTGATAGCGGACATACGGTCAGCGGTACTTGATGTTCTTTAAGGTGAGCGATGAGTTCTGGGTCTTCATCAGAGCGCACGCCGTGGTCAATGCGATCTACCTTCAGTGTGTTCAATGCACTCCAGATGTACGCTGGTGGTCCTTCTTCCCCAGCATGGGCCACACTGTGCCAGCCCAGAGCGCGTGCGCGTTCAAAGGCAGGTGCAAACGGCTCGGGGGGGAACGGCAACTCGGCGCTGTCGAGGCCAACGGCGATTATCGCGTCGCCGTAGCGTTCGGCCTGGTCGATGGTATTGAGCGCCGATTCAACCGGCAGATGTCGCAACAGGTTCATCAGTAACAGCGAACTCTGGCCCCATTCGCTGCGCGCGTCGCGCATCGCCTGGGTGATGCCAGACATCACAACGTCAAAGTCGATGCCGCGATCGGTATGTGCCTGGGGATCAAAGCCAATTTCGGTGTGCAGTATTTTTTGCGCCCGACACACCTCGAGGTAGTCGCGTGTCATGGCGTAAAAATCTTCCTCGGTTTGCAGCACGCTGGCGCCGAGGTAGTACAGGTCGAGAAAACTCTGCAAGTCTTTAAAATCGTACGCCGCCAGCAAGTCAGCTTCACTGTCGTAAGGCAGCGTGACCTTGTTGGCGTCTGCGAGCTTCATCAGACGCTCAGGGGTGATGCTGCCTTCTATGTGCAGGTGTAATTCGGCCTTGGGGAGCGCGTCGGTAAAGGCGTCTGTTGCTGTCTTAGCCAGGGTTGTTGCAGACACCGATTCGAGGCTGCTGCCCGTTTGTACGTCACTCATTGATCACCTGGAGTTGAGGTTTTGTAGGTTGCCCAGTCGCCCAGTAGTTCATCGACCACCACCACGCCCACCCGATACAGCGACTCTACGGCAACGGCCAGGCCCTGATAGCCATCATTTTCACGCAGCAAGTTTTCAGCAGCACCGACACCCGGAGGGGGTACGGTGAAATTGCTGCCGCTGCGCAGCACCATAAAGCGATTCTTGTCGACACGGTTGATGTTGTGCAGATAAACGATAGACCGATAAGACCCGGTCTCTTCCATCGCGGAGGTGACAAAGTCGGTCTCGCCGCCCGACCAATAGTTCACCCAGCGATTGGCCCAGTCGTTCATAAGATCGCCGTGCCAGAAGGTCATGGCGGCAATGTGCCCGCCAGTCATTACAACTGGGGGCAGCAAAGCGTTTGGGTGCTCGGTATAGGCCGAGCGCGATTCTGCGAGTTCGGGGGAGTCGCCAAGATCTACGTCTTTCGTGAGTTCGAACGCCCAGTCACGCAGGGCGCCGTTGGTTTTGAAGACCTCACCGCGAGACTCCGGCCGCTTGGGGTCAAACGGAAATTGGGTGCGGCGCGCGAAGAAGCCGTGGTCCCAGTCTTCGGGAATTTCTCTGGGGTCAATCTCGTGACCCAGATCGCCGTCGACCAGCCAGGTCGACCAGACCGCGGAGCCAATTGAAGCGTCTTCAGGGTCGATACCGGCTATGCCGGCAACCAGCCAATAGGCATGGGTCAGATCGAACCGCTGGTCTAGGCCGAGCGCCATCATGGTGCTTGCCGAATTCATGGTGCCAACGCCAGTAACGATGGCGAGTACGCCGGTGTCAGGGTTAAGAAACAGGTCGTGATGCCCGTGGGGAAACGCCACGCGTTCGGTCAGATTTTGGCGAGCTTTCCAGAGCTGGAATTCGCCAGCCGTGTCGCCTTCGTCTTCACCAATTTCAAACATGGTGACAATCACCACCTTGACTTCATAGGGCGTGGTGCAGGGTTGGCCGGGTTGGCACTCGCGCCAGGTGCCGGTTGCGCTCTTAGCCGTTAAGAGGCTGGCCGGATTGAGGCTCGCGTCTTGACTGGCACAGCCGCTGGCCAATAAAACCAGGCCAGCAAAGAACGCCAGTGTCGGAAAAAAACCAGCCCGTTTTGGCGTTGCCTTAAGTTTAAAGCTTGTTCGCATAGTGACTACTCAGCACACAGATTGTATTGACGACAGAGAAAGCCCCGGTACTCCGGCTGTTTTTTCAGCCGGCCAAAACCTTGGCGGGCAGTTAGTGGCGGCCGAAATTGTTTTTCAAACGCATCGAGACGCTTGTTGAGTTTGCCCAGCAATTCCTGTTTCTGGTCTTGCTCAACAAAGCTGTAGGCAATGGAGTTGTTTGAGAGTTCGCGAATTTCGCTCCAACTCAGGTCAAATTCTTTGACGGCGACAAAAAACTCGTCAGTAAGGGTTGAGTCCCACATGCCCCGGTCGTCGGTAGAAAGCGCGACGGGTATACCCACTCGCAGGTATTCGGGAAACGGGTGGTCTTTGTAGTCGCTTATGTATTCAAGCAGCAGATTTGAAATCAGGTTGATCTCGACCATGTAAGGGCCGTGCCGCATAAGCACCATGGTGTCAGGGTCGGTGATCAGGTTTACCCCGTGACCGATGCGGTCAGCGCCCAGCAGCAACGTGTCCTTGACGTGCTGGTTGGGTTCGTCGACCTCACCGGCGTGTATCGATAGGCGTACACCCGAATACTCGCGGCGTAGTTCGCGCAACGTTTTCAGGAAACGCAGCGGATAGCCTTTGTCGTTGTCTTCCCGGCCGACGGCGTTGACACCCACAAACTCAGGGTGCTCGGCGACAAACTTGTACATGCGCCGCAGGTCGTCTTCAGCGGTGGGTAAGAAGCGTAAGATAGATAGTTGGAAACGCACGGTAACGCCGGTGGCCTTGGCGTCTGCCTGTTGCAAGCGACTGCGGAATATTTCGAGCACTTCCAGCGGGTCGTACGCGCTGCCGTCCGGTTTGATATAGCCGCTTACGGGTACCTGAGTTTCCAGATACAGCATGCCCTCGGCGCCAAACGAACGCATGTTGTAGTAGATCGCCTCGGCAATCAGGTAGGGGTTAACCACCATGGCGCTGATGCGTGCCCAGTGGGCTTCAAAAAATTCGGATCGGCCTTCATGGGGTTTGTCGAGCCGTTGGCTGTTTTGCCAGGCTTGTAACTGTTCTGCTGTCAGATCTTTGAGTGCGGTGTATTCGCCCTGTTCACATTCGGGCAGTGCATCCACCATGCTTTGTTGCAGAGTACGGAACATGAGCAGGTAGGCGTTGGGGCCAAACTCGTTGCTGCCAAACCGGCAGTTATTGATTTTGGTTTTTGCGTAGTAGGTGTAGCCCTGGTCTTCTGCGGCCAGCGCCAGCTCGTGGAACCACTCGGGGTGGATCGCGCCGGTCAAATGGTTGTGCAGGTCGCCGCCTTTAGGCATAGCGTAAAGGAAGCGATGCAGTTCACGATCGCTGGCGTTGTCTTTTAGCGTTTCGAACCAGTGGCTGGCTGGGCTGGGCGGATTAGCCGCAATGACGGCCGTTGTACTGAGCAAACCAGCAGCAACAACAAGGAGAAGGAGCATCCCAACGAGCGAGGGGGTGGGGGCTGTGTTCAGTCGAGCGATCACAGAAAGTGTCTCCTTTGTGTGTAAAGGGTGTGTGTGCAGGGTGTGTGTAGTGTGTGTGTGCAGGGTTATTTTCAGTCTTCTTGCAAAGCTAGGTTAAGAGCGTTGTTAACTATTTTTTGGCTGGCAGCTGGGTTTTGAATGTTTGCCAATTATCGACGAGTGCTTGCACGACTACGATGCCCACGCTGTAGGCGGCATCCAAGGCGGGCTCACCGCTGTTCGGGTATTCAAGGGTGGCGCTCATGCTAGCGGGCAGATCGGCAGGCGGTGTTGTGTAGTTGCTCACAGTGCGCAGGATGAGTGTGCGTTCGGGTTGTACTTTGCCCATTGCGCCAAGACGAGTCAGTGCGGTCAGGGTGCCGCTGTCTTCCATATTGGACGTGACAAAGTTGGCCTGCGCACCGGCATAGAGTTTCATCCAGTCGTTGGCCCAGGCATTCAGTTTGGCGCCGTGCCAGTAGGTGCTGGCAGAAAGAGTGTCGCCCATAATGACGTTTGGGGCTTTTTGCGCATTAGGCTTACCTTTATAGCGAGCTCGGAAGCTGGCCATTTCAGGGGTGTCTTTGAGGGTTATGGCGCGGGTGAGTTCATACGCCCAGTTTGTCAGTTGTGCATTGAGCGAGAAGTGGATGGTGTCGAGCGACCAGCCGGTGGAGATATCCTCGGGGGTGTCTGCGGGTTCGCTACCGCCAAGCGGTATCAGGCCGTAGGGCCAGCTCTGGGGTATTTCACGAGCATCGATTTCGTAGAGTAGGTCACCGTCGACGACGTGGTTGGCCCACACGGCGCTGCCGAGAGAAATATCTTCGGGGTCACCGCCGGCTATGCCGGCAATCAAGAAGTAGGTATTTGTTAGGTCAAATCTGGGGTCTAGGCCCAGTGCCATCATTGACGCTGTTGCGTTGGCAATGCCACCGCCAAGGCAGATGCCAAGAACGCCCTGCTCGTTGCTGTACAGCGGATAGGGGCCGGCGGGGAAGCTGTGTCTTTTAGTGAGCTTTGCGCGGTCTACCCAGTATTGGAATTCACCAGGTCGGTCGCCGCTAACCTCACCGCTCTCAAACATGCTAATCACAACAACCTTTATGGGTATTGGGCTTGCTGCTTGCTGTGCGAGAGGAGGGGTATCAGCCGCTGCGAAAGACGACTGAGAAAAGAATAGGGAGCTAAGGCTGCAGGCAGCGAAGATCGCTGCCTGCATTACACGAGGTGCTGCCATAAGGCTAGAAGTTGTAGCTCATAGTGGCAGTGTAGTGCCGGGGTAATTCAGGCAACACAATGGTGGTACCGAACAGGTTGGGGAAGTTTGCTCGGAAGTACCGCTCGTCGGTCACGTTCTTTACGTTAACGGCAAACTGGAACCGCTCTGTAGCGAACACGCCACCGAGGTTGAGCAAGGTATAGCTAGGCAGCTCAACTGATCCGGAGAAACCCGAGTCAACTTCTTCCGCATTCACGACGCTAAAGTGAGCCGCGAAGTTGTCAGTGACGTCATAGGTGCCGGTTACCGAGAAGATGTTCTCAGGAACGCCTGCTCTGCGAGCGCCTTCTTCGCCATCACGGAATACAACACCGATGGGCGCGCCACCGAAGAGTGCAGCACCAGGAATGTTTGGCAGATCGTCTGAGCCAATGAAGCTAAAGCGCCCGCCGTCGTTCAAGGTTTGCAAATTCACCACTTCGATGTGTGACCAGCCGGCCGTCATGAGCAGGCGGTCGGTGACGGCCCAACGCACTTCAAACTCAATACCTTCGGTTTCGGTGCTTTGGTTGGTAACAATCGACTGCGCCGAAAAATCGGTTCGCTCTTGTCGATAGACAGCCAACGCAACGTATAGGTCGTCATCCAGGAAGCTGCCTTTTATGCCCGCTTCGAAGAGTTCTGACGTATCAAAGGCGCCGCCATCAGCAACGGTTTGTGGATCAATCTGTGCGCCCTGTCCGGCGATGATTGTTGATTGCTCAGCCGCAGTGAAATAGGGACGAACGCCCCAGGGTGTTTCGTAGCTGACGCTAAGGCTCCACGACCAACCGTCTACGGTATCGTTTTCGTCGATCGCGTCATCAGGGCCGGGCGCAAACAACAGCAGGTCCGGACGTGTTGAGGAGTCGATTTCGATGGTATCCCAGCGAAGGCCACCGGTAAGGTTTAGACCAAATTCCCAGTCGAGGTCGACAAGAGCGGCAAGGCCAAAGTTCAGGTAGTCGCCTTCAGAAAAGCCCGCGTAGTCGTCGTCAATGCGTGTCGACAGGACTCGACGATCGAGAGCCGTAGATGGGCCAGTGAGATCACGGCGGTCAAAATACTCGTTGATGAAATCGTCAGCGTGCTCGAAGTTGGTGTAGCGAACCGACGGCGATACCTGCCACGAGGTTTTTAAACCGCTGGTCTCAATGTTGCCAGACACAACGAGCTTGTCTTCGATGACATAGGTGTCAGCGAACTGAGAGAACCCGTAAGCGTTTTCGTTGATGTTGTCGTAGGTTTCAAAAAACAGCTGGTTTTTGATGCTGATGTTGTCGTTGTAATCGTAGACCACGTCGAAATACAGAACGATGTCTTCGTTCTCCAACCGATCATCCGCGGCAACCAGTACGTTACTGCGACTCAGCTGTGTCGTGCCTGGATTCTGCAAGGCCAACAAAGGGTCTGGGTTCAGTTCAGCAAGGGTAGTGTCTTGACCGGGTATTAGTCCAAAAATGAACGGATTGTCGAGAACAAAGTACTCCTGATGCGAGATCGATCCATCGCCGTTGGTATCTAGCCCGGCGGGTGAACCGGTGATGTAGGTGCTGTCGTCGATCAAATCCTGGGTTAAGCGGTTCCAACCAGCGATCTGATTGCCGTCGAAGTTGTGGTACATGCCACCCCACTGCAAGCGCAGTCGATCGTTGACGTCCATATCAAAAGACGCCTGCACGATGGTCTGATCCGTGCTGGTGTTGTCATAGAAGCTGCCAGAATCTTCTACTTCTGCGTAGATGTGGTAGCCAAAATCGCGGCCGGCAACCGTCGCGGGTCCGCCAACTTCAGCGGTGAGTACCCGTTGGTCCCACTTGCCCGCCGTGAAGCTGATGGCGCCCTCTTGCTCTTCGAGGTATTGACCGCCCGCGGCTCTTGCAGACTTGGGTTCGAAGTTGAGGAAACCACCAATTTTGGAAGGGCCTGCAATGGGCGATGCGGGGCCGCGAACGATATCGATTCGGTCAGCGGCGCCAATTGGCGTTGGGAAGTTGCCCGGGTTATCCAGACGGCGAATGCCGCGGAAGTAGGTTTCGCCTGGGGTGCCGCGGATGTCGAGTGAACCGGCCACGCCAAAGAACGACTGGGTAAAGGTGCCTGGTGACAAAGCCACCAGCTCGTCGATGTCTTTGATGTTAAAGCGTTCAATTTGCTCAAACGAGACTGTTGACGCAGAACGTGGTGTCTCAAGGAGCGACTTGTCGAATCCGAATACAGATTCGACGCTCTCACCCGGAAGGCTTCGCAGCTCTCCGACGACAACAATTTCTTCAATTACAGACTCAGTCTCATCGCTCGCGTCCTGTGCGAAGACGTTGCCTGCAAGCAGTGCGGAAATGGCCGCAGCCAGTGTTCCTGACACCATAGGGTGCTGCCAGCGTTTATGCTGACGGTTGGTGGTTCTCATTGGTCGCTGATCCCCCGATCATTGGTTAATAGGCCGAGTTTTCGGCCGTTTGCGTTGCTCTGTGTTGTTTTCGCTTCGTAGTGTTGTATCGGTGCTTTGTGGTGAGCCAATCGGTCCTGATGTGCGCCCGCAAATTTATAGTTATGTTACCTAGGCTCAGGTCACCCGGAGCCCCTCGTTCTTTCTGTAGAGGGTGGAAATTCCACCTTCAATAAGAAAGCAATCTCTATGCCAAACAACGTTCACGGTCGCTGGCTGGCTTCAATTTTGGCCTGTATATGGTCGCCGGCTACCACTTCAGTGGCAACTGCCGGATGGGCTGGTGTCGTACAAGCTTCAAGTGGACTGACTCTTGTCGCACTGTCTGGGTCAACAAAAAACGCCAACGAATAGCGTGCGGGCTGGCTAAGTCTGGGCTGAACGCGGTGCAGCGTAGACGGGTACAGCCCGTTACTCCACAACGACATCAGGTCACCGGTGTTAACCAGTACATCGCCTGCCGCTACCTCAACGTCTCGCCAGTGTCCCTGCGAGTCGTAGAGTTGCAGTCCGGTCACGCCATCACTGAACAACAGTGTAATGGTGCCATAGTCTGTGTGTGCACCGGCACCCAGTTCGATGGGTTTTTTCAAGTTTGGTGCTGTTTTGGTGCTTGCTGTGGCCGTTGGGCTCTGATTTGGCGCTGGGAGGGTTTCCTGAGCCTGTGCATTACCTGTGGATAACACCGGGTAGTGCAGGTAGCGCAGCGTCATGTTTTCGCCGGTATGGTTGGCGACGATGGTGTCAGGTGGGGTGCCCAGTGCTTGTTCGAGCAAACTGATGAGATGCATGGCGGTTGTGCTGCAGCTAGCAAACATCGCGTTGGCGATATCGCCGAAGCCAGTAGGTGTGCCTGTGGGTGTTGAGCGATTGATGATGTTGCGCATGGTGAACGTTTCTTTCACATCTGCCGACTGGCTCGGATCGAGTGCTTCGCTGTGCAGTGGCTGATAGCCAAAGTTTTCCTGAGTGTCTTTGTAGCGGGCGGCGTTTTTAATGGCCATTGGCTGGGCAAAGAACTGACGCGCGCTGTGCAGTGCCTCGGTAATCTGTTTGGTGTTTATCCCGCAGTTTCTCACAGCGACAAAACCGTGAGCTAACAGTGCGTTATGCAGTTCTTTTGAGGGGTTTTCTGTAGTTGCGAGATCGACCAGCGTTGGCCTGAGCGGTTCTAACGCGGTTGCAGACTCGCGCTCGACAGGGTCGTTTGCGGTCGTTGACTGTGACTCGGCTATAGACATCAAACGGCTGGTGTTAGTTCGATGGCGTGCAACTTACAGAAAGTTGTCCTCGATCACCACCACCTGTTTTGCAGGGGTCTCGGGCGCGCTAGCAAATTCCCTCAGGAGGGAATCCTCTGGAGGCCGACTGCCGGTTGGTGTAAAACCATCGTGCTTTTACCGTTCATTGGTCAGGACTCCAGATGATTTCAGAAACAACCGCAAATTATCCAAGAGATCTGCGTGGCTACGGTGCACAGCCACCGCACCCTAAGTGGCCCAATCAGGCCCGTCTGGCGGTGCAGTTTGTGCTCAATTTTGAAGAGGGCGCTGAAAACAATGTGCTGCACGGAGACGAGCATTCCGAAACTTTTCTGTCGGAGATTATTGGCGCGCCGGCCTATCCTGCGCGCCACATGAGCATGGAGTCGCTTTACGAGTACGGCAGCCGGGCGGGCTTTTGGCGTTTGCATCGCCTGTTTGAGGAACACAGCCTGCCGCTTACCGTTTATGGCGTGGCAATGGCGCTCGAGCGCAATCCCGAGGCGGTGGCGGCCATGCTCAAAGCCGACTGGGAAATTGCGTCCCACGGCTACCGGTGGATCGATCATCAGTTTATGCCGCGCGAAGAAGAAGCGCAGCAGATCGCTAAAGCGATCGAGATTCACACCCGGGTAACGGGCAGCAGGCCCTTGGGCTGGTACACCGGTCGCGATAGCCCCAACACGCGCGAGCTGGTG
>JALZVT010000077.1 GCA_023300545.1 Pseudomonadales bacterium | reverse complement strand
TCGATGGTTTGATTGCGCAGCTCACCGCGCACAATGATTTCATCTTCAACAAAGTTCGCATCGTTCGCCGCGACACTGTGAGTTGTCAGCACGGCGGCGAGCGAACACATCACGTAGACGACAGGGCGCACTAGACCTGAACGGCGGGCGACCAAAGACAGAACGGGGGTTGAAAGTCGAAACATGCAGCACTCCAAAATAAGTTCACCGCGCGCCAGTCGAAATCGACTGCACAGCTACGGGTTAACCCAGGAGTGATCTGGCTGCAGCATAGCGACAAAATACAAAGAACCGGCCGCCAGGCTGTTCACCTATCCCTTCGCCGGTATTACCCGGATCAGGTTCAAAGGGTCCGCATGTTGCGTCTCAGGAAAGACCACCCCTTAGGTTAAGTACATTCTTACCGAGGAGGTCTGCTAAACACAAGTGACAGTGCAATATAAATAACGGGAGTCATCGACAACTTGGTAACGCCGCCTGAATATCCGCGCACAACAACAACACCAACTCTCGCTGAGTGCTAACCAATGCATCGTAACCTGCACGGGGTTGCGGCAAGCTAGCGGAAAAGCTGCCAGAGGCTTGAGTCTCGGGCACGACCGTGTCGCCACTCAATGCCCACTGCGCTTGCAAAACCACCGAGCCGTCAGTGCTGCCGTGCAAATGATCGATCGAGACCGTTGCTCGATTGGGCGCATCTGCCGCGCCGCCAAGGCAACTCGACAACAGTCGGGTGACGCCAGCATCCATCGGTTCGCTCCAACGATGCTGCAACGCCGGAATTAGCTCATTTGCCCCACTCTGTAAAACAATGTGCGTGCGCTGCAAGTACGGCGCAATCGACACGGCACCCACTTTTGCAGAACACTGCCGATCGCCTGCAAGGCTGACCTGAGCTGGGTCAGACAATAAGTAATAGCGGGTTGTCTCGGTTTTGGTCACACAGGCACTCGTTAGACCAAGAACCAACAACAGGCTCAGATAACTGGCATTACGAACGATCATTGTGACTCTCCTGACACGCCGGCTTCGGGCACTGGGTCGGTAGTTTGACGGATAGGGAAAACAAACGCGTTGGGTTGTTTTTCGTAGGTTTGCAGAACGCTGTCAGCGTCAGACAACACCTGCTTAAGCTGCCTGAGGGTTTCTACCAACTCGCCTTGCAGAGAGGCTTCACCACCAAAACTTTGCAGCACGGAACGGGCATCGCTAAGCGTCGCAACCAGTGAATCCGGCAGGTCGTTGGTTCCAGGTGATTCGAGAATAGTGGTGAGCGCTGCCAGTGTTGAGCGACTGTCTGTCAATGTGCCTTTCGCTTCGGCCAACGCCGAACTTGCATTGTTTAGCGTGTCTTCAATCGGCAGCTGCTGCAGCTTGCTTAAAAAGCCGGCTACTTTTTCTTCCAACTCCTCAAGGCCAGAAGCAACGGTTGGCATGTGCAGTTCGCCATCAACCCGGGCGATGCTATCGGGCGTCGCGTCGTCGTGAAAATCGAGCGACACATACAGGCTGCCCGTGAGCAGATTACCAATCGCAAGAGAAGCTCGCAGACCATCTTCAACAGCCTGATTCAACGCTGCAGAAAACCCTTGTGACGCAGCCAGTGTGTCATCACCCAGCCAGCCGGGCTCAAGATGGACAACCACCGGCAACGCATTCGCAACGGCAGAGGTCGCTGAATTGTCAGCCGAGCCCGAACGCCATAAAGATTCCCAGGGCTGAGAACCCACGCTGAGAACCGTGCCCACACGCAGTCCTCGGTAATCAACGGGGGCGCCTTCACTTAAGCCGCGAATCGACGACTGAAACATGAGCACGTATTCGGTAGCGTTCACGTGTGGATTTTCTGTGAGATCGCCAATATCGTCGTAGAGTAAAAACGGCTGCATGTCTTGCACAGGCTGACCACGGCTGTAGCCTTCTGGCACACCAAACGCAACGCCACCGGTTAGCAGGGCTTCGAGACTTTCAGTGCGCAGGTCAAAACCACCCACATCCACAGATACCGAAACACCACTCGCATTCCAGAATCGCGTGGTTGTTGTTACCAGATCATCGTAGGGTGCATCAATAAACGCTGAATACCGCGTCTGGCCGTTGTCAGTGTCCAACGAGATTTCTTCGATGCGCCCTACGCGATAGCCGTTATACAGAATCGGACTGCCGACATTCACTGAACCCGCGCTGTCTGCTATCAACTGAAGCGGCAGCCCCGGCGTACTGGGCGCGGTAACGGGCACAACGTCGAGGCCACGAAATGATCGGGCGCCCGTTTTACCGTCACCCGGCGACAACTGAATATACGAACCAGACAGAATAGTAGAAAGTCCGGAAATACCTTGGCTGCCAATCTGCGGCCGCACCACCCAGAACTGCGCATCCTCTGTCAGCAGCTCTGCGGCCTTGGGGTCTAATCGAATCAGCGCTGTGATTGACGTGAAGTCGTCAGCCAGTTCTACGCGTTCAACAACTCCAATTTCAACATCGAGCGTTTTAACTTTAGTCTCGCCAGCAACCAACCCTTCTGCAGTCGAAAACTGCACCCGCAGCTGGGGTCCCTGAGAGATGTAGCTTTGCACCAGTGTCCAGGCGCCAATAAACAGCGCGGCAATCGGCACAATCCACACCGGCGAGATGCGTCGATTAGAACGCACACGAGCTACATACACCTGCCTCTCGGATTCTTGCGGGCTTTGCTTGGGGCCATTGTCCAGCTTGTCAGTCACTCTTGACCTCGTTGTGGTTAATCGTTTTTGGCTTATTGGGTTGGTCGTGGGAGAGCGCGCCTTCGGCAAACGCGTGATCCCAAATCAATCGGCTGTCGAAACTATCTGCCGCCAGCATGGTAAACACCACCATGCCGCAAAACGCGAGTGCAGCAGGCCCAGGGGCAATAGACAGAATGCCCGTAACCTGAACCAAGGCAACCAGCAGCGCCACCACAAACACATCAACCATCGACCAGCGGCCGACAAACTCAACAATTCGATACAGTCGCTCGCGCTCGTGAGGATTGTGCGGACTGCGGCGAGCAACCGTAAAGCTAAGCCACAGCAAGGCAATGATCTTAGCGACCGGCACCAGCACTGAGGCAACAAAGATAATCGCAGCCGTAGGATAGGAGCCATGATGCAAAAGCAGCAAAACCCCCTGAATGATCGTGTTACTCGTCGACTGACCAAATTCCACCGTATCCATAATGGGTAACAGATTGGCGGGTATGTAGAGCACCACCGCAGTCAACAAAAAGGCCAGGGTGAGCTGCAACGATTGCGGTCGGCGCATAAACAATCGACGACCACAGACATCACACTGTGTGTCACCTGCTGGCGCGAGCGTCGAGCAGCGCAAACAACTCTGCAGACCAGCCGCCGCGGCTGACAACGGCGGAAAGACCGCCTGGGCGTCGTCATTTTCTACCTCGAAGAACTCTTCAGCGTCATCAAACACGGTTTGCCGTTCCCATCAGATCACCAATGTCTTTCCACATCCGAACCCGATCTACCATGGCAACACTGGCAATGGTGCACAGGGTAAAACCGATAAACGCCCAGAAGGCAAAGCCCAGTTGAATACTGGCCATGGACGATATTTTTACGACACTCACCAGCGTACCGATCAGAAAGACCTCAACCATGTTCCAGCTGTGCAGAAAGTGCACCAGCCGTGCGATGTAGGGCAAACCTGGCACAGGTAATCGATAGTGCAACAACAACAGCAACACAATGAGCCACAGCAACAGCAACACCGGCCCTGCAAAAATTAGCCCAAAAACAATCACCCCTAACAGCTTTTCATCGTACGCAAACAGCGAGGTTGCGCTGTCGAGCAGCGTCATGCTTTCTACCTGACCAGAGGTTGCAAACCCCAAAAACGGATAGGCCGTAGAGCACAGCAATAACAACAGCCCCGAAAACGCCAGCGCTAACGCGTATTCGATATGCCGTGGACGCTCGGTCATAACGTGGTGATCGCAGCGCGGACAGTAGGCTGCCTCGTGCCAGCCCAGTTGAGGCAGCTCGAACAGCAGGTCGCAGGTGCGACAGGCATGCAGGCCAGAGTAATCCACGGGGTTTTCTTACAGCCGGTAAATGCGCTCAGCGGTGCCGTAAAACATCGCGTGCTGCTCAGCGCTTGAGTAGTTGGCCGCCATTTTCTTCATTCCGTTCCACATCACGTGGTAAGAGATCGATAACTTGTCGACCGGGAAGTTGCTCTCAAACATGCACCGTTCCGGGCCAAAGCAATCGATAGTGTGGCGGAAGTAGCGCTCTTGCGCTGCAACAAATTCATCAGAGGTGGGCGGGGTATCGCGGGTGTGCCAGCCAAACCCATTATCGGGCATCGCCAGGCCACCTAGCTTCGCCACTACATTTTCGCAGCGCGCAATCTCGGCAATGTCTGAGCGCCACTGTTCGAACACCTCTTCGCGTTTGTCAGCCCAGGGGCCAACACCCAATGGTGTGCCAAAATGGTCGAGAATCATCTGCGTGCCAGGCACAGCCCGGGCCAATTGCACAAAGTCTTGGTTCTGAGTGTGGTAATGCCAAGTGTCATAGCTATAGCCCATTGCCCCCAGCTTGGTCACTCCAGCTCGAAACTCAGGCCGCGCATAAAGATCTGCAGCTGCGCCGCCGGAAATCATTAGCGCGCCGCTATCATCAGAGGCGCCGGCGTGACGAATGCCGCGAAACAGCCCATTGCCAGCCGCTTCGTGCGCCAGTAAGACTTCTTCTACGTCCTCACCCAGCTCCATGTTGGCGTGGCCAACAATGCCAGCAATGCGCGCTTTACCCGCCTGTGCTGCACTCTTTGCGGCAACACCCGCAACGAATTCTGTTTCGCCAACCGGTCGCAACTGTGCAGGGCCGTCTTTACGGTAGTTTGAGTGACAGTCGATAAACACCGTCTTTTCAACATTGTGACCCGAATCAGTGTCCCGCCAAAGATTAGGTAACTCGTACTTGCCAAACATGGTCTGCACCGACCACAGATGGTGGTGCGGGTCGATAATGGGGCGCTCTGGATCTATGATTTCTTCGCTAACGCTCGCGTACCACGCATCAGTTCTTTGCTCTGGCATCTCGTTTTACCTCTCCCTAAAGCTTGAGATTATCAGGTCTGCTCCCAGGCTGCGGCACCACCGAACCCAATGCCAACCGTTTTTACATGCCAGCAAATTCTGCGCTAAGCTCGCGGCCTGATTGACGGAGCACTCTACTCCACCCCAACTCACTACACTCAACACCGAGAGAATAATATGCAGGATCTATTTTCAGTTAAGGGCAAAGTCGCTTTGGTTACCGGCGGCTCGCGCGGCATCGGCGAAATGATTGCCGCGGGCTACCTCGCTGGGGGTGCAAAAGTTTACATTAGCTCCCGCAAGGCAGACGCCTGCGACGCAGCCGTTGCTCGACTCACTGAGAAATTTGGCGGCGAGTGCATCGCCATTCCGGCTGACCTGTCTACGGTTGAAGGTTGCACCGCTCTGGCCGAGACGCTCGCCAAGCACGAATCGCAGCTCGACATTCTGGTTAACAACGCGGGTGCATCTTGGGGCGCGCCTTTGGATGAGTTTCCGGAAAGCGGCTGGGACAAGGTGATGGACACCAACGTCAAAGGCATCTTCTTTCTCACCCAAAAATGCCTGCCGTTACTGCGCGCATCAGCAAGCCATGAAGACCCAGCGCGGGTTATTAACGTGGGCTCCATCGACGGCATCAAGACCGCAATTTTTGACAACTTTTCCTACGGCGCCTCAAAAGCGGCCGTGCATCACCTCACCCGCCAACTTGCAGCGCATTTAATCAAAGACAAGATCATTGTGAACGCCATTGCACCCGGCCCCTTTCCAACCTGGATGCTCAGCACCGGGGTTGGCTTTGGTGGCGAAACTGACGGCGTAGATTGGGACAAGATTGGTCGCGGCAACCCACGTGGACGCGTGGGTACCGCGGAAGATATTGCGGGTCTGGCGATATTCCTTAGCTCACGAGCAGGCTCGTTTACGGTTGGAGAAACCATCACCTGTGATGGCGGAATCGTAGCCTCGTCGTGAGGTTACGTGGGTTCGCGAAGTAAGCTCAGCAACTCGGTGGTGCTTAGACGCGCCGCCGCGTCTGCGCCTTCGAGCAGGCTGTCGGCAAGATCGCGCTTGTCGCGGTGCAGTTCGACAATCTGTTCTTCGATGGTGCCCTGAGCTACCATTCGATAGATGGTAACTGGCCGTTTCTGACCGATTCGATGCGCGCGGTCAGAGGCCTGATCTTCCACCGCCGGGTTCCACCAGGGGTCCATGTGAATCACATAGTCTGCCGCTGTCAGGTTAAGGCCGGTGCCGCCCGCCTTGAGGGAAATTAGAAACGCATCCCCTTCCCCGCCTTGAAACGCGCGAATGCGATCACCGCGGGCTTTCTGTGGCGTGCTGCCATCCAGATATTGATAACTCGTACCCGCTTCGATCAAATGCGCTTCGATCAGCTTCAAATGTGACACAAACTGCGAGAATACCAGCACCTTGTGACCGCCAGCGAGCAACTCCTCCATCGTACGACCAAACACAGCAAGCTTCGCGCTGCCTTTGCTCCAGGTATCCTGCACCAGCTTCGGGTGACAACAGGCCAACCGCAGCTTTGTTAGATGCGCAAGCACTTG
>JALZVT010000076.1 GCA_023300545.1 Pseudomonadales bacterium | reverse complement strand
CCAAGGCACTCGCTAAATATAATATTCGGGTGAACGCGCTCAGCATGGGCGCAACTGACACCAATATGATTCGCGGGTTCTACGGAGACAGGGCAACACCAGAAGTTATTAGCCAATGGATGCGGCCAGAGGATAATGCACAGGTCATGATCGATATTCTGGAGGAAGGCCGTTCAGGCAGAAACGCGCAAAACATCAACTTCTGTACCGGACGACCCGTCGCCACCGAAGAGGCTCTCGAACATCTATATGTGGTCCGCGAGCAAGTCGAGCTAGGAGGTAGCGTATGAGTACGGCTGCGAAGGTAGCAATAGTCAGCGGCGCATCCCAGGGCCTGGGTCTTGCCTTCGCGCAACGACTGGCTGCGGAAGGCTACAACGTGCTCGCATTTGACATCAAACACGAGGTAACAACACTTGAGGGCGTAACCGGTATGGTTGCTGATGTATCCAATCGCGCTGATGTGGAACGCGTAGTTTCCAAAGCGGCTACCATGGGTGAGATCGAAGTGTTGATCAACAACGCGGGTGCCTGGAAGCGCACTCCAGTCACCAACAGTTGGGAGCAAGCAATCAGCGACTGGGATGACCTTATGGACACCAATCTCAAAGGCGCGCTGACGCTATCTCGAACCGCCATACCGCACTTAAAGCGCGCAGGCGGTGGCTTTATTTTTAACGTTTCGTCGTACTACGTATTGCCCGCGAAAAGTGATGGTACAAACCCGCCAGAGACCGATCTTTATAGTGCCTCTAAATGGGCTCTGAATGGCTTCACTGAATCCTGGGCAGCCTCACTCGCCAAGGCCAATATTAAAGTGAATGGTTTGTGCATGGGCGCGGTAGACACGCCGATGCTACGCGGGTTGTTTCCTGGCAATGAATTGCCATCCGGACTCTCCGAAAAACTGATTCAATCCTCAGATATCGCGCAACAGATGGTAGATGTCATGAATAGCGGTCGCACAGGCGAGAACTTCGGCTCCTGGGTTGGAGAGCCAGTATCGATCGGTCCGCAGAAGCCAATTCACAGAAGAATTACTGGGTAAGTATGTAACCCCCCGTTTTTTACTAACGTCAGAAGTAGCTGTTAGGTCAGAAGAATGAACTTTCAATTTGAGGATAGTAAATCTGCTCAACTCCCAACTGCCAGGGCGTGGTTTCTTAAGCGCTTACGCTATAGATGACACAACATGTTTTCAGGAGCTCTCTGGCTGGCGCGATGCCCATCGCAATGTGCTTTGGCTATCTATACGGCTCCGCACTATCGGTGCTGGGAATTTTCGCGTTCCTCTGGGCTGCATTCGTCGCCTCTCTTGTTACTCTGTGCTTCGCACATCTCTTCTTAGCAATCCGAAAGAGAACTGGTGAGCCGTTCTACTTGCTACTGCATCTAGCAGCTGGGTATGGACTTGGCATGCTATTCGCCTCAGTTGATACACAAACCGATTCCTTCGAGGAGCTGTACACCAGTCGTGAAACCATGCTTCCTTTGGTAGCCTCGATGGCTGCATGGAGCTACTTGTTTCTGTTCGATACTCTCGGAAAACGCTTTGACGGAGAGGGTGCAGTAGCTGCGAAGCTCTTACTCCTTTTTGTTGTTTGTTTAGCTCTTTCTTACCTACCGATATCAAGACCTTATATTGAGAGCGATAGCTGCCACAACGTTTTGCGAGACCAGCGTTCTAGCAACAGCCCAATAGAGAGTATTCGATTGACCTTACCGTTGGACGCTGAACCGACCCTTAGGGCAATCTACGATACCTTCGCAGGTAAACACGGGCTAGATGCGGCAGGACATCCGATACATAAAGATTCTGCACAAACCAGTATGTGTAGTGAGGAAGTTACGATCAAGGCTGGGGGATTTTTCGAAGGTCGACACGGGATTCGTATTTTTGAGATGTCTCCAGGCTCAGAGTGGCGAGAGCTTACGCAAACACTAGTCTGCGAATTGAACGAGGTGTGGCCTAATAGCATTAGCTTCTCTGATGGTAGAAGCCATCAACACGATGAGCAATTTGAGCTTATTGCTAATTGTCGACCTAGGCACGACTAATCGACGCACTAGCGATCTTGCTCTACACGGTAGGATGGATGAAGCTGACAATTACTACAGTCTCGAAGTCAGATCGGTTCATGTTCCATAGCCCTAACCAATACGACACGAAAGCCAACTCAATGCGCTCACTAGCGTGGGTCCCGAGCCCAGCACTAGGCCTCGAGAACCAAAATTTGGAAGGAAATCCGCCGCCTCCTAACGAGCAGTTAAACTTGACGCTTTACCCGGCCCCTCGTTTGGCTTACGCCAAGCCTCTGCCCTGCGTAAAGCACAACTTAGCGCGGCATTAGGCAGCAATGCACCTGCCTGCAACATTGCAGTAAGATAACCTCAGGAGTTAGCGCAAACCAATCATGAGAGTTCTTTCTTACATCACAGCCTTCATGGGCCTCTTTTTTATCGCAGTTGAAACTCTGCGGCGCGGCATCGGATACTTTGCGATCAACGCTACGACAATGATCGAAGACTATGTCTGCGGCGCTCTGCTCATGACCGCATCGTATCTTGCATTTAGCGGACGCAATTCGGCTCACGTGACTCTAGTGGTCGCATGGGCATATGCGACCGGTGGTTTGCTAGTGCCATTCCTTGCGCATCTTGAAGCATGGATACGTGGCGTGACCTTTCGCCCAGATCATCCACATGATGAGGTTGGTATTATCGTGCTCAAAGGAATTGTTTGGCTAATATGCTTTGCGTGTCTGCTCGGTTCGATTCGCTTGCTTCAACGCAGGGTGCGGCCGATTTCAGCATGAGGCAATTGAAAGCCTTACAGATCTGATTAATCCGAATCGGATTTCAGAAATGACCATACATAACCTTTCCGGTCGTAAGTCAGATCCACCACACTTGCACGGATACCAGATGCTCAACCAGAAAGCGGTTGAGAGTTCATCCGACCGAACAATGATCCTTCAGGAAATCGACTACGAAGTAAGTCATCCTTGCGCCGGTGTGACACTTTGCTTCGCTCCGCGCCAAGCCTCACCCTGCAGTGGTTAAGCAATCTTGGCCGAACTCTAACTCACAACAAATCCCCACCCAACACCGCAGGCGTCTCGCAATACGTACTAAGAATGTACTGCTGGTGCTCCGCCATCCGTGGTGTCAGCGCTTCAGCTATCGCCGGAATCTCGCCATTCAAGCGGAAGAACTTCAGCATCCCCTTATTTTGTTTTGTCACCGGCATGATTTCTAGAGGTGCCGGCAGCACACTCATACTGAACGTAGCCCAGTAGACATCAATCGCCGTCACCGAATCACCCACCAGGTATCGCGAGCCCCGCTGGGCCTGAGCCTCAAGCCGACGATCGATCATTCCAAGCACTTCGGCAATTTTGCCCGGCGCGGCGGAACTGGCCTCTTCGTCATAGCCATACTTTCGACCTAACGGACTATCACCCAAAATCCGCATGTTCCAGACGAGCCCATCTTCGGCCAGCACTATCGAACAGAGCCCCATCACCTCTAACCGCTGCTCAAAGTCTGCCGGAATCAACACAGGGGCGTCCGCGGCACCAATGCGTTCAGCCAACGCAAGTTGCTCAATCCAGACGTTCATTGGCCGTTCTTCGTCATGCAGCATTGTCGGCAGGCTTGTCTGACTGGTGAGCTCAAAGAGCCTTGCTTGTCGGTCAGCGCCCGTTTCCTTGTCGACACCCATCATGGGGTGCAACACCCGAATCAACGGCACGCCTTTCACGTAGCAGATGTTTTTTAGAGCCTCTGAGTACATCGCCGGTATGCCGGGAATGAAGGTTACCCGGGTTCCCGTTGTCATCGCTGCCGCTTCCTCAAGCGTGATAAAACGGGGGCTCGAAGCTGCTTCCGATGTGTGACCGTCGCTCGACATTAACTTTCCTTTTCTTGGGTTTGATTACTAGGGCTCAGTGCAGGCGCCCATTGTTACGAATAGGGAACAGCTGAGTCAAAGCCCACTAACGCTAGTGTATATTCATCACTATGAAAGACACCAAACAACGCGAGATGTTAGAGCGCCTGAGAGTCCATCTCGAGAACAATACGACAGACAAGTCGCCACACAGCCTGCAGGTTCCCGCATCTCACTATGTAGGCAACGAGCAATTTGAGCATGAAGTAGACGCTCTTTTTAAAAAGCGACCTTTGTTGGTAGCGTTAACGCCCCACATACCTAACGCTGGCGATTACCTGACTCACGAGGTGATAGACACCAGCCTACTGATTACCCGGGACAAAGCGGGGGCCGCACGCGCCTACCTTAACGCGTGCCGACATCGGGGTGCGCGCCTGGCCGAAGGCAAGGGCAACAAGGCAACCTTCTCCTGCCCCTTTCACGCCTGGAACTGGGGCTTGGACGGTAAGATCATCGCCCGACCAAACAGCCACGACGGCTTCGCGGCAGCAGACACACGCTACGACCAGCTAATAGAAGTGCCTTGCCACGAACAGGCCGGTTTGATTTTTGTGCTGCTGGAAGGCTCTGATATCGAAGCCAAAGTGCAAGTCATGATGGGTGCAGCGTTAACCGACATCGACAACTACGACATCGCTAACACGCACTACATCGACAGTCGCTCCACAGAACTTGCCTGCAACTACAAATTCTTTCTGGATGGCTTTGCGGAAACCTATCACATCGCCCCGTTACACAAAGACAGCATCAGCCCGTTTTACTATTCGAACTCGACCTTAGTGGAACAGATGAATGAGGTTATTCACCTGGTATCACCACGAAAAACAATCGATAGAGAGTTCGAAAAGCCTGCCACTGAACAAGGCCAGGTGCTGCCCTACTGCACCACTGAATATCTAATTGGGCCAAACGTGTTACTAACCCATCAGGTGGATCACATTCAGTTTTGGCACGCCTATCCCCTTGATGGCGCCAATCGCTGCCGGGTTGAGCTCAATGTGTTCTGGCCAAAACCTATGGATGAAGACGCTCAGCGCAAAGCCGATTTGAATGTTGACCTCGTTTGGAAGGTCACCACCGAAGAAGATTTCCCCCAGAGTGTTGCCATTCATCGCAATCTGGCAAGCGGCGCACTACCCGAGCTTGTCTTCGGCCAAAATGAGCCAGCGCTCATTTATTACCACCAGAATATCGCCAAAGCGATTGGTAGTGACCGTTTGATACCTCTGCTGGCTATTACCGAATAACCCAGTGTGACACTGCTTCTCTTGGAGTGAAGATGAAAAAAATCATGGCAGTATTTGGGCTAGTGCTTGCAGCAGGCATTGTTGCTTACACCACCGCCTGCCCTTGTGGCCGCGTGCCTGGGGCTTGGCTTATGGGTAGCACAGAATCACAACCCGTTGAAGACTGGTCATTCGTAAATGACCGCGCAGCCATTCCGCTCTGCCAACTGCAGATCACCACCTGGCGACCGCACTCCATCAACCTGAATTGCATGTCGAACAACGAAGAGCTCTTCGTGAGCTGCTCCAATTGCGCCAGCAAACAATGGTCTAAAGACGCGCTCACTCACCCCCATGCGCGGCTTCGGGCCGGCTCATCGATTTACCCAGTGACGCTTACCCGTTTAACCGATGCAGCTCGACTCGACATCGCCTGGGCTGCACGAATTGCAAAAACCGGAAGCAAGGGCGCACAGCGCCCCGATCACTGGTGGTCGTTTCAACTTGAATCTTCAAAGAACGAAGGCTAGGTCAACGTATCGATTCGCAAGTTGCCTTCCAGGGTTCGGTGCACCGGACAACGATCAGCAATTTCGAGTAGCCGTGCACGCTGAGCGTCATCCAGATCGCCTTCGAGCGTTATTGTTCTGCTAAGCACATCAATCCGCGGCGCTTTCTCTTCACAGTCTTCACAATCCACCGCATGCTCGCGCGAGTGGTTCAACTGCATCTCGACATTATCTAACGGCCATTTTTTGCGATTGGCATACATTCGTATTGTCATCGACGTACAGGTGCCAAGTGCTGCCAATAGGTGCTCGTAAGGGTCAGGGCCCAGGTTGCTGCCCCCCATCCTCTCAGGCTCATCAGCCACCCAAACATGATGATCTGTGCGCACATCGCGTAGAAATTTCCGGTTGCCTTCGCCAACAAATACTTCCCCACCAGGAACTTCTGGGTGGGCGTCGGTTTTTTGCGCGGGGAGATATCGCACCGCCCAGGTGGCAATGGTTTGCGCGACATACTGCGCGTCCTCAAGTTTGCTAACGAGATGATCAGCGCCATCTAACGACACAAAACTCTTGGGGTGTTTGGCCGCCGCAAAAATCGTCGAGGCTTGGTCAATACCCACAATCGCGTCGAACGGAGCGTGCATAACCAGCAGCGCTTTTTTTAGTAAGCCCAGGCGTCGCTCAAGCGACTGACCACGAACATCATCTAGAAACTGTTGCTGCAGTCGAAACTCTCGACCAGCCAGCGACACCACCGCATCGCCTTCGCTTTCAATTTCCTGAATGTCACCCGCAAATTGTTTGAGCACGTGATCGGCAGTGGCCGGAGCCGCGATGCTAACCACCGCCTTTGCTTCCGGAATGTCGCTGGCTGCCGTCAATATGGCCGTGCCGCCCA
>JALZVT010000075.1 GCA_023300545.1 Pseudomonadales bacterium | reverse complement strand
CCGATGTGATATTGGCAGGGCGCACGTTTCGCATCAAAAAGCAGTTTCTTAAAGATATTTCATCCCAAGACCTACCACACCAAGTTAGAAACTTAGGCCGGGCATTGCTTATATTCCACGCACCAAACGACAAAGTAGTGAGTATCTCAGAGGCCACTGCGCTGTATCAGGCTGCTCGACACCCCAAGAGTTTTGTCTCGCTCGATTCAGCAGACCATATGCTGCCAACGTCTGCTGATGCAAATTAGGTCGCAGATGTTATTGCAGCCTGGGTCAAGCGCTATATCCCCACCCGAAACCAAAGACGTTTGGTCGCTAAGCTGGTCTAATTAGAACTAAGCGTTTGCCGCTACTTCTTTTGCCGCTACTTCTTGGCAAAATTCGCACTGGCAAAGCCCCAATCCAGCAAGTGCTCGATCAGCGCATCCAGATAACGTCCGCGTTCGTTTTGATAATCCAGATAATAGGCATGCTCCCAAACATCAAGAGTAAGCAGTGGCGTAATGTTGTCTGGCAACGGATTCTCTGCATCGGTTGTGCTGGTAACCGCGAGTTCGCCTGTGCTGTTGACACGTACCAGCCAGCCCCAGCCAGAGCCAAACTCACCGGCAGCAACACTCTTAAGCTCGCTTTTTAGCGCGTCAAACGAACCAAAGCTCTTCTCGATAGCACCCATGAGTTCCGAACTCGGCGATTTGGGTTCAGGGCTAAGGCTGTTCCAATAGAAACTGTGGTTCCAAACCTGGGCTGCGCAGTTAAAGACTTTCCCATCAGACGTTCGAACCAGCTCTTCTAAGGATGCGGCACGACGCTTGTCATCAGACGCAAGCGCCGCATCCAGCTTCTTCATATAGCCTTTATGATGCTTCTCATAATGAATCTCTACGGTACGAGCCGAAATGTGCGGCGCTAACGCATCTTTAGCGTAAGGCAAGCTTGGAACTTCAAATTTCATGATAGGCCTCTGTGTTTTATTCTGAGGAGTTAACTCTTAGGCGCATTGTACCGGAGCGCCAAGCTCGTTACCGCGCAACTAGGGAATAAGAACAACCTTTACGCAGTCCCCCGCAGCCTGCGCCGCAATAGCCTCGTTAATCTGGTCAAGTGGATAGGTCTTTATCATCTTGTCAAAAGGCATTCGGCCAGCGCTATAGTGCTCCATCATTTCGGGGATAAATGTATCCGGATCGCTATCCCCTTCGATGATCCCTTTGATGGTATAGCCATAGGTCACCAGGTCACCAATCTCTCCTGGCACTGGCGTTCCTGGCGGGGCGACACCAATAATGCCAAAGACTGCCTTTGACCCTAAACACCCCATAGTGTCCTTTAACAGAGCAGGGATACCGGTTGTATCCAACGCGTAATCCACACCCACTGGCACAATGGCTCGCACAGCGTCCGCGAGAGCGGGTGCCTGTGTGGGGTCAATCACATGAGTGGCCCCGAGCTCCAAAGCCAATTTACGACGGGCGGCATGAGGCTCTAAGACGATGATAGTGTCACACTGCTGAACACTTGCGCCCATCACTGCGCTGAGCCCCACAGCTCCCCCACCCAAAATCAGTATGGAGGAACCCGCTTCTGCCTCTAACGAGCGAATGACACCACCAAAGCCTGTTTGCACGCCACAACCCAGCGGGCCCACTAGCTCGAGCGGTAAATCATCGGGAACTTTAACGACATTGCGTTCGTAGGTGAGCGCATGGGTACCAAATGAGGATTGCCCAAAGAAATTTCCGGCAATCGCTTCATCGCCATTGCGATAGACCTTGGAGCTGTCCGTTCGGGAGCCACTCATATTGAGCTGCGGAAACGAACGACAATAGGAGGCGTAGCCCTCTGCGCAACGATCACAGTGTCCACAGGATCGAAACGTAATAGCAACCCGGTCGCCGGGTGCAACTTTGCTCACCTTAGCACCAATTTTTTCTACAATGCCTGAGCCTTCGTGCCCTAAAACCGCTGGCAACGGATAAAACTCAGCCCCTACCGACTTAATCACCAGATCGGTATGGCACAAACCCACGCCGGCGATTTTGACCAAGATCTCATCCGCTTGAGGCTCAGCCAGTTCGAGCTCTTCCAGAGAAAACGGCGCGGCAGAACCTCGCGCAACCAGAGCTTTTACTTTCATTCCAGGTTTCCTGTTAATTTTAGCGTTAGTACATGATACATCCACGCTGGAAGGTAAGATAATGCCCCTCGCCAAAGCCGCAGAAGACAAACTTATGTCAATCGATCTGAAGCATCGCTCAAACGCCGAGATTGAGGGTCACGCCAACTATGTATTGGCGGTTTTGTTTGTGGTCATTATGCTGAACTTTCTCGACCGTCAGGTCGTATCAATACTTGCTGAGCCCATAAAACTTGAGATGGGTTTAAGCGACAAACAAATCGGCCTGATGACCGGTCTGTCCTTCGCTTTGTTCTACACCACCTTGGCAGTGCCCGTCGCTGCTCTAGCCGATCGCTGGAATCGGAGCAAAATCATTGCCATAGCCATCAGCATTTGGTCGGTGATGACCATGCTTTGCGGCACAGCGAGCAACTTCACACAGTTGTTTCTCGCGCGGGTTGGAGTGGGTGTTGGCGAATCTGCCTGCAGCCCTGCGTCCCACTCGCTAATCACCGACTACTTTCCACCCGAGAAACGGGCGGGTGCGCTGGGCATTTACGGTGCCGCCGTACCTATCGGTGCCTTCTTTGCGTTAGCGGGTGGCGGTTGGATTGTGGAGAATTTTGACTGGCGTCTCGCCTTCTTTCTCGCTGGCATGCCTGGCATTTTTGTTGGCCTGCTTGTGTGGTTGACGGTAAAAGAACCACGAGGCTCAGTAGCACTGAAGGAAGCCTTCAAGCCCAAACCCAATCAACCGAAGTTCAAGGAAGCATTACGCGAGCTCGGAACTAAGCCGGCCTATTGGCACCTCGTCATGGCTGGCGTGCTGATTCAATTTGTCGCCTACGGAACCGCTGCCTTTCACGGCAGTCTGTACGTGCGCTTGTTTGACATTGGCTATGCGGAGCTCGGCTTCAAGCTTGGTCTTATGATCGCGATCGCCGGGATCACCGGCGCCTGGCTAGGCGGCAAAGTCGGAGACAAGTTCGATCGCGAACGCCCCGCGACATCCTTACTTATTGTCGCCGGCACGTTCTTGATCGCTATTCCCAGCACCTACGCCGCTGTCAATGTAAACAGCGTGAATCTATCGCTCGCATTTCTGGGTGTCACCACCTTTGCGGCTACTTTCTACTACGGCCCCAACTTCGCATTGATCCAACAGCTGGCTAGCGACCGAACCCGGGCAATTGCAGTGGCAATATACCTGCTATTCAGTGGTTTATTCGGCCTCGGCCTCGGGCCTCTATTTCTCGGCACGGTTAGCGACTATATTTCTAACGGCAACCCCACGCTTGAGGCTGAAGGCATACGAGGGGCTGTTGTGATCATTTCATTGTTCAACGTATGGACAGCATTTCACTTTTGGAAAGCACATCGCCATGTAAGAATGGATCACGCAAGAAGTACAGACCTCGCCTAAGAATTGGCACACAAGCGTGAGCGAGCTAAAACCAAAACACAAAAAACGAATAAGGGTCCCTTGATATGACGATGCCATCCATCGCCGGCGGCGTAATTGATTTGATGATGGAAATTCCAACCGGCACGGCTGGTATGGGAATGAAACAAGCTAGGGCGCTCACCAAAGACCAAGGTACCGACGAATTCTCGCATCACCCGGCTCAATACCTGTTCAAAGATGCAGGCGATCGTATGTCCCTTGCGCAAGACCCGGACGCACTAGTCGGAATGATGGATGCCCATGGCGTTGCAGCGGCACTGGTAGCGGTAAACCCGCGTAAGCCTGAAGGTGCACTCGCTATGTTTGAAAAGTATCCGACACGCTTCCTCGGCGAAGTCGGCGTTGATCCCAATGCAGGCATGAAATCAGTTCGAGAGCTAGAGGCGACAATAAAGTTGCATCCAAACATCGTCGCTGCGTCAGCCGCACCTTGCCTGCTAAATCCACAGGTCCCCATCGACGATCGAAAGTTTTATCCCATATACGCCAAATGCTGCGAGCTCAATATACCGATCAATATGCTTGTTGGTGTTCCAGGGCCGCGAGTCCCCTATCGCTGTCAACACCCGGGCTTGCTTGATGAAGTGGCCTACTTTTTCCCGGAATTAAAAGTGGTTATGCGGCACGGTGGAGACCCCTGGACTGACCTGTGCGTAAAACTGCTACTGAAATGGCCCAATCTGTATTACTCAACCTCGGCATGGGCGCCAAAACACTACCCTCGCGATATTTTGGAATTTGCGAACAAGCGTGGCAAAGACAAAGTGCTGTTCGCCGGCTATTTTCCGGGCATATCCTACGAGCGCATCTTTGGTGAGTTGGACGATCTCCCGCTTAACGATGACGTATGGCAAGGGTTTCTGCGTGACAACGCCATGAGAGTGTATGGATTAGAGAACATCCTGTAGTCAGTGCCTAACCTGCCGGCACGGTCCGCAGAGCAACACTTGTGCTACCGCGCAATTCGCCAGCGAGATTTCTGAAACGCACAAAGGCTCTGTTCACAGCAGGGTCAAACGCTATTTCTGAACCACTCTGAGTCAGTTGGGTAAACACAGCAAAGGTGGCTGTTGAATTGGTGATACCCGCCGTCATTAGGGTACTCGCTGGCGGCTCGAGACAGGCGCCCGTTGATGGGTTGGTTTCACAGACAAAAAGCACTACAGGTACTGAAGCCTCGCCAGTATCAACGCTCACAGCTATCGTTTCTGTATCGCCAACATTGGTGGTGGCGACGGCAAATGCGCCTGAGTCCGTGCCAACGAGTATGTCATTGATGCCGTTGTTACCCTGTGTCGCAGCAATCGCGATTATGTCAGCGCCGGGAACCGCAAGCGCAGCCAGTCTCATCGTGTTTACCCCTAAAATTGGCGTCGCCGGGCTATCCGCATTGCCACAGCTGAAATCAAATACGACCTCGGTACTGGCGAAGGTATTAATGGGGCGAAA
>JALZVT010000074.1 GCA_023300545.1 Pseudomonadales bacterium | reverse complement strand
GGGACCACTAGCGGTGCCTGGTCCGCGTCTTGCGGGGAAAGCCAAAGGCGGATCGCAATAGGTAGCGGCAACAACGCCAATAACCAAGGCCAAATGAGCTCAATCATGCGCGTTCTGCCGTTACAGAGCCGTCAGTTGGGGCGCTGTTTTCGGTTTGTGCTGTGGACTCGGGCCCATTGCGCAGTCGGGTAATCAGGCCGATTAGCAGCTTGTGCAGCTCTGCCTGTTCATCAGGAACCTCGCGAGCATAGCGACTCGCGCCGAGTGCGGCGCCAGGTCCGTTAGTAAACTGTGTGCTTGCGTCCAGGCGGTCAAGTTCGAGTAACCAGTGCGCACCACTGGCGCTGACGGCGGCTGAATTGTGGCGAATATGAATAAGCAGCCGCTTGAGAATTTGATTGCTTTCGTCGAGGTAGGCACGCGCTGTTAGCGTGCCGGCCAGGCGCTTGGACTGGGCGTCATCTAACAGCTTTAGTGCCGCGACGTACGGCGCGCGTGCGCTAGAGCGCTTGCGCCATGCCAGGGCCAGCACAACGAGCACCGCTAAAACTAGCGCTGCTAAGATCCACCAGCCAGGCGCTGGAGGAAACCAGCCCGGAGCATCGGGGTAGTGAATGTCGCGCAACCGTTGTAGTAGTTCTTCGGGCACCCTGAGTTTCCGCTAACCAACCACTAACCAACCACGCCGTCGAGCGGGGTCGTTGTGGTAATGAATGAACATTGAACTTTGACGTCTCTGCACAGTGATTCCAGTGCTTTGCGGCGTTCGGCGAAGCGTTCTGCGTACGCTTCCCTTAGCTTGCCGTTTCCGCTGTGAAACTGCAGGGTTTGCTGCTGGTCGGTCACCCGATAGCGGTTCGCAGGCGGCAGCCGGGTTTCGAGTTCATCAAACACAAATACAATGCGCACGTCGTTGTGCCGTGACAGGTGTAACAGGCGCTCGCGATCCGATGCATCAAGCGAGTGACAGTCAGTAATGATGTGAATGCGATGGCCCGAGCGTGCAATGTGCGCAACCTTAGGCAGCGCATCGCGAAACGCAAAGCTGCTGGTGACACCGGCATTGAGAGCTGCGTTGCTTTTTGCGACGTCGTGTAAAAATCGAGCGACAGCGCGCGCATTGCGCAGCGGTCGGTGTACCAGCAGGCCAGTTTCGCCCGCCACAATGCCGCCAACTCGATCGTTGTTGGCAAGGCTGCGCCAAGCGATGCGCGCGCCGGTTTCGGCTGCGGCGACTGACTTGAGGCGCGCCTTGCTGCCAAAAAACATTTGGCGTGTCTGATCCACCAGCACAAGCGTCGGGCGTTCTTTCTCTTCCTGGAACACTTTGGTGTGGGGTTTGTTGCGGCGCGCAGTGACGCGCCAGTCAATGGTGCGAACGTCGTCGCCGGGTTGATAGGCGCGCACCTCAGCAAAGTCCATGCCTCGACCGCGCTGGCGCGATACCCGTTCGCCGTGCGCGACATTGGCGCGACGTGAACGTTGCGCGCGAGCAATGCCCGCCCGCAGTGCGAGCAAATCTTCAGTGTCGACGTAGGCGCCCAACAACATGGGCTTAACTCACGGGTACTTGGCTAAGCAACGTATCGATAATCTGATTTGAAGTAATGCCTTGAGCCTCCGCGTCGAAGCTTATGATCAGGCGATGACGGAATACGTCGTGGCACATGGTTTGAACGTCTTCCGGGGTGACAAAATCTCGACCGTCAAGCCAGGCTAGTGCCCTTGAGGTTTGATCGAGCGCGATACTGGCGCGCGGGCTGACGCCGAACTCGAGCTGTTCAGCCAACGCTCCCGTGCGCTCTCGGGTCGCCATTACCAATTGAATAATGTACTGCTCAACGGCGGGCGCCATGTAGACCTCGGCGGTAGCACGTCTGGCCGCAAAGATGTCGTCCTGGCTTAACTGAATGGGTGGTGTGGCATTTTTGTCGGTAGCTCCAGCCTGTTCGCCGCGTACCAGCTGCAGAATATCTCGCTCGGCACTGGCGGAGGGGTAGCCCACTTCGACATGCATTAGAAAACGGTCGAGCTGCGCCTCGGGCAGGGGATAGGTGCCTTCCTGCTCGATCGGGTTTTGCGTTGCCATGACCAAAAACAGCTCGGGCAAGGCAAAGGTTTCGCGGCCAATACTGACCTGGCGCTCAGCCATGGCCTCGAGCAGCGCAGCCTGAACCTTGGCTGGGGCTCGGTTCACCTCATCGGCCAAAATCAGGTTGTGAAATATCGGGCCCTGCTGAAAGCGGAAGTCGCCGGTTTCGGGGCGAAAAATCTCAGTGCCGGTAATGTCGGATGGCAACAAATCGGGGGTGAACTGCACGCGGTGGAAGTCGCCGGCAACCGCACTGGCCAATTCTTTGATGGCCCGGGTTTTCGCGAGCCCTGGTGCGCCCTCTACTAATAGGTGTCCACCGCAGATCAGGGCGGTCAGCAGGCGTCTCACCAGCGTTTCCTGGCCGATAATGCGGGCTTCAAGCCAATCGCTTACCGTTCGGATCTTTGCGCTGGTATCAGCGCTGTTTGCAACGGATGCTTCCATGAATTCTCGTACGTTTCCTGTGATCGGTAGTGCCCAGTCTGGTGCCGGGCTGATTAGAAGGCGCCATTGTACCGGCGCGGTGGGGGCAGTCCATAGAGGCCTTATAAAACCCGCAAAAGCACCTCAAAGCGCTATTGTGGTGCGCTCTCAGAGCCGCATTGTGTGTTCTAGCACTAATATGGTGCCTGAAACCCCGAATGGTTCCGTTGAAACGCCGTTGCGGCTTGCTGGTGCACTGTGAGGCGTGGCGGCACGGTAATTGCACCCTACCAGTGCAGAGAGACAGAGCTCTGGTGCGCAGCCACTGCGTTGCCCCAGATGCTAACCAGGCCACTTTTCCGGAGACCGACAGCGAGATGAGTTCCCAACAGCACCGAACCGCAATGGCGATCACGCCGACTACGCCATCCAGACCCCGAAGCACTCGTCGATCAGCTGCCATGGCGGCGCTGGGTTTAGTGGCGATCATTGGCGCCATGCCGGCAGCAGCAGAAGGACTCAGTGGCGCCAATACCGCATGGGTGATGACCTGCACCGCTCTGGTGCTGTTTATGACTATCCCAGGTCTGTCGTTGTTTTACGGCGGCTTGGTGCGCACCAAGAACTCCCTAAGCGTGTTGATGCAGTGTTTTACCATCACCTGCCTTGTGTCGGTGTTGTGGCTGTTGGTGGGGTATAGCCTTGCGTTCAGCGATGGCAACACGTTTATCGGCGGGCTGAACAACGTGCTGTTTGCTGGCGTTATTGAAGGCACGCTAGCAAATGACATTCCCGAGAGTTCGTTTGCGTTGTTTCAGATGACGTTTGCGATTATTACGCCGGCTCTTGTTGTTGGTGGCTTCGCCGAGCGCATGAAGTTCTCGGCGGTAGTGCTGTTTTCCGCCCTTTGGTTGTTGGGTGTGTACGTACCGGTTTGTCATTGGGTGTGGGGCGGCGGCTGGTTAAGCGACATTGGCTTCATGGACTTCGCGGGTGGTGCGGTTGTGCACATCACGGCGGGTGTTGCGGCGTTGGTTGCCGCCCTCGTGCTCGGACGTCGTCGCGGGTTTCCCGAGCGTCCCTTGCCACCGCACAACATGACAATGACGGTTACCGGCGCGGGCATGCTGTGGGTTGGCTGGTTTGGCTTCAATGGTGGTTCTGCGCTTGCTGCCAATGGGGATGCGGCAATGGCAATGCTTGTCACCCACATCTCCGCAGCTACAGCGGCGATGACCTGGCTGAGCATCGAGTGGCTGCGCTATGGCAAGCCCAGTGCGCTGGGTGCCGTTACGGGCATGGTCGCCGGTTTGGGTACGATCACACCGGCGTCTGGCTTTGTTGGTCCCGGTGGTGCATTGATCATTGGCTTGCTAGCGGGTTGTGTATGTTTCATGGCCACTATCTTCTTCAAGCAGCGGCTAAAAATTGATGACTCGCTAGACGTCTTTCCGGTACACGGTGTTGGCGGCATTCTCGGTTGTTTGCTGACGGGTATTTTTGCCAGTGACGCGCTTGGCGTGTTTGGCGGCCAGCAAGACATCAATATTGGCAGCCAGCTCGGCATTCAGGCGGTGGGCGTGATCGCTACTATCGCCTACACCGGCGTAGCGACCTACGTGATTTTACTGATCACGGGTGTGCTGGTTGGTGGCAACCGGGTTGATGAAGAGAGCGAAACTCAGGGGCTTGATCTGAGCGCTCACAACGAACGCGGTTACGACCTCTAGCGGTTGCGCAGTGCGCTCTCGACGAGGGCGCGTAGCAGCTGTGGGAAACTCAGCCCCAACTCCTGTGCCCCATCCGGGTACAGGCTGGTCGGGGTCATTCCGGGCAGCGTGTTTACCTCCAGCAAAATGGGTTGGTTGTTAACCGGCAGAATAAAGTCTGCTCGAGACAGGTCCCTGAGTCCAAGACAGGCATGCGCGGTGAGCGCAATCTGTTGCAGCTGGTCGCGCAGCTCGTCAGCCATCGGCGCTGGAATCACGTGGGAGCTGGCGCCCTGGGCATATCGATTGTGGTAGTCGTACCACTCGTTGTTTGGGGTAACAATCTCAATGACCGGATGTGCGGTTGGCGATTGGCCAGCAAGGTCAAGCACGCCAACCGTTATTTCCCGACCGATAACAAACGGCTCGACCAATATTCGGTCGCCGAGTGCGAATGCAGCGGTTACGGCCGCCGCAAGATCCCCGCCATCAGGTAGTGGTGTAACCCCTAGAGCGGAGCCCTGTTGCATGGGTTTGATGACCACTCGTTGGCCGAGCGAAGACTCAATGTCTGCGGCGATTGCCGCGGCGCCGAGGTCTGGATTGCGGTGATCCGCGCTATAGACGCGGTCATTGGCAACGGGTAAGCCCACCCGGCGAAACAGATCTTTAGCAACCGATTTATCCATTGCAAAGGCGCTGGACTGAACGCCGCTGCCGACATAAGGCAAGTTGAGCATTTCGAGCATGCCCTGCACGGTGCCGTCTTCTCCAGGCGGGCCATGCAAGGCGGGAAACACGACATCTGGCTGTAACTGCAACAGCGTTTGCGCCACGTTGGCATCGAGTTCCACTGAGTGCACCTGAAAATCGTTGTGCTGGGCAAGAGCGGCACAAACGGCCTTGGCCGAGCTGCGCGATACCTCGGCTTCCGCGGAAGCCCCACCGCCGAGTACGGCGATATTGATACTGGTTGTGTTTGCGGCTGTGGTGGTCACGCGAGATTCTCAATGGTTAGTTCAATGGGATCGTCCGGACAAGTGATGCCGAATATGGTGCAAAAAAATTGATATTCTGCGCTCACGGCGTGTTGAATGTTCTTCGCCTGACGAAAGCCATGGCCCTCGCCAGCGAACTCAACGTAGGCGACCGGTAAGCCTTTGTTTTGCAGGGCAGCAACCATGGCTTGAGCTTGGTTTGGCGGGACCACGGCGTCATCTGAGCCCTGAAAAAAGATGATGGGGCATGACAGCGAGTCTACCGAGTTGATGGGCGAACGAGCCGTCCACTGTGACAGAGGGACTAGACCATCCACATAGCGGGCTTCAAACTTGTGGGTGTCAGCTGCTAGCGCATTAAGATCGCCAATGCCGTAATGCGAGGCGCCGGCTGCAAATACATCACCAAAAGTCAGTGCCGCAAGTGTGGTGTAGCCACCGGCGCTACCGCCTTTGATGGCCAGGCGTTTAGGATCAACCCGGCCGGCAGCAGCAAGTTGCAGCGCAACGTCTTCGCAATCGGCGACATCGGCCACCCCCCAGTTATCCCGCAATCGCTCCCGATAGTGGCGACCATAGCCTGTGCTGCCCGCGTAATTGACGTCAGCGACGGCCCAGCCTCGAGAGGTGTAGTACTGAATTCGTAAGTTAAGTGCAGGACTGCAAGCCGAGGTGGGGCCGCCGTGGCTCAAGACCAGCAGCGGTGGCTTTTCGGAACTGTCTGTTTGTGGTGTCGAAGTTGCCGTCGACGCCGGTGGGTTGTTCTGAGCTGACAGTGACAGTGGTGGATAGAACCAGGCATGGGTTGTCATGCCGTCACGGTTTTTGACGCTCAGGGCTTCGGCGACGGACACCCTCGGCAGGCTTAGCGAGCCGGCTTCCCGCAATACGCTTGTACCAAAGGTTGCCAGATCAATTTGCAACAGGCAGGCAAAACCATCGACCCGTTCCGCAATGCACCAAGCGGTGTGTTCGAAAGCACACAGCGCAGAGTAACTCGCGAAGTTGTCATCAATAGTCTTTGGTTTTTGCGGCTCAGGGTCGCTTTTTGAGATTAAACAGAGACTGCCGCGGCCGTTGTGGGCTCGGGCACACAAAGTCTGAGAGTTGGCGAGAACCACAGACTCGCGCTGTCCAAACACCCACGCAGGGGATGCGTATTCAGCGCTATCAACTTGGATACACTGGTTGCCCTGTTTTGTTGCAACATACAGATTCCAGTACCCATTGCTGTCAGCAACAAACCCCAGAATGTCTTGCTGCGAGACATTGGCCGGGTACCAGTGTGGTTGAGTGACAGATTCTGCGGGCCCCCCAGCGACAAGCTGTGGTTTGAGCAGGCCCTGATCTGTGAGAGGGGCGACCATGAGGAAGGTGGCGTCCCAGGGCATGTTGGGGTGATCCCAAACAATAAACGCAAGCTGCTGGCCATCGGGTGATACACGGGGCGCGGCGTAAAAATCGTGACCTTCGTGCAATAGCTGTGGCGGGTTGTTCTTGGTTAGATCGAGAGCGACTAGAAAATTCTGTGGTTCGTGAGTGCCTTTGATATGGCGTTCACATACGGCAATGACACGCTGATTGGCGTGGTCGAGCGATAAGTCGGCATAACGCAGTGTTGCGTCGGTATCAGTTAACGCTTTCGGCGGCGACGGAACCACGCCTTCTGGCGTGTGTTCGAGTATTACCCGATACAGGTTCTGGTCGGCAAAGTTAACAAAAATGACCTGTTCCGAACTGGCGAGGTATGCGCCGCCGCCGTATTCGTGCACGCGGCTGCGAACGTTAAGCGGTGCTGGTGTCAGTTCGATGGGAGTGGCTTCAGGGGCGGCGGGATCCAGCATTAATAGTGTTGTTCTACCGGCTTCTTCCGGGCGGCTCTCAAGTAAAAACAGCTGGCCAGCCGCCTGTTGCAGATCAGCAAAGCCCTTGATGCCACGGGTCAGCGCGCTGGTGTCCAGCGGTGAGCTCCAGCTGCCAAATGCGCTACTCGCAGGTGCTGTATTCATGACGAAGTCTCACTGTCGTTTGCGATGGTTGGGGTGATGGCTGGATTGGGATCCGAGGGTCGGCTGAAGGCTGCTCGCATGGCGACTCGAGCTCGCTGTAGCGGTGCGGGCGTGGTTCCTAGCTGGACCAGTGCTGAGGCTGGCAGCATCGAGGAGCGTTCGTCAACGCAAGTCCAACGTTCATGGTCACGCCAGGCGCCGTCGATGTACAAAAACGCCGGCGCGATGCCTTCAAAGCGAAAGCCGCAGCGTTTAACCAGTGCCACCGAACGCGTGTTGTCGGACTGAATATTGGCTTCGAGTCGATGTAGATTCATAGTCGCATAGGCGTACTGTTTGACCAGCTCTAGACCCTCCGCCATATAGCCTTGGCCGAGATAAGGCGCGCCAACGTAATAGCCAAGAGATGCGTTTAAGAACGAACCGCGCACAATATTGTTGAGGTTGATCACCCCCACAATTACATCATCTTGATAGCGCGCCAGAACAAACCCTTCGTGATCTCGGCTTGAGGTGCGAGCGAGGTATTGACTGAAGCCCGCGGAGTTTGTTGGAGGGCTAATCCAGGGTGCGTGCAAATGCGTGCTCTTGCGCATCAGTTCGACAAACTCACGCCGGTCCGCCTCTCGGACATGCCGTAGATATACGCGGGCACCATCAGCCATCGCTTGCTTAACTCCCGCCCGTTGAATCAGGCTTTTGGCTGCGCTCTAGAATGCGCCGTTCTAAGGTAAATATTTCCCACAGGCTTGGCGGAATCATCGCCAAACCCAGCATGAGATAATGTAGGCCCTGGGTGCGATAGCTGTCCGTGAACGGCAGTAGCCCGTTGAGTGTAAAGCCATCGGTTGACCATTTGAGTAAACCAAAGGTGAACAGAGCAAAACCGGCGGCCAGCAGCAAAAAGCGTGCAAAAAACCTCATGAATCAGGTTGCTCTTGGGGTGGCTGGTGCGGCGTCTCTGGCGCGACGATATAGGTGGCGCCGCGATGGCCGAGCCAGGCGTTACTGAATTGCATTAGGTCATAGCGTCGCTCAACAGTGGCGGCGGTGGGCGCTGCGGGGTCGCTGCACAGAACATGAGTGGCTGTGGTGCCGCGGACTAGAACGAGATGTCCGGCGGTCTGTTTAAGGGGCGCCTGGTCTAGTTGGTTGGGTTCAAAGCGAATGCTTGCCACAAATGGATCGGCAACTGGCTCGAGCTGGCTCCAGCTCGAAATCAGTTCAGCCGCCGCGATAAAACCGCGGCGACTGGCTTGCATGATGTTAAGCGGCCAGACCCCGTAGAGGCCAGAAGTCGGTTCTTTGCAACGGTCGACAAAGGCTGGGTGATACGCCTTGCCGTGGTAGCTCATGAGCATTGATAGTGACGTTGGCGAACAGGTGCGTGTGCATTGTTGTGACGGCTGGACCATTTGCGAGATATTGGGCACCTGGACCTCTGTCCGTGCGCGCACGGATGGGTGTGGAGCAACCAGGCTTTGTTGGCGCCGCGACAGCACAACCAGGTAGTCATCCGGTGGGTCGTCGCAAATCAACTCAACCCGAACCGTGGCCTGGGTAATCGATTGGTGGATAGCAAACAGGTCGAGATGAGTGGTTACGGCTGGGCTGTTACTGCACTGAGACTTAACAAAGGCAGGCTCATTGATGGGACTGTTGGCGGTGTCGGTACTTATGGGCAGCAGCCACCATGTGTTTGCATCTACGGTTAAACTGCAGCGCACGGCGTAATGCAAGTTGGTTAGGAGTGCGACACTTGGCAATAGAAGTTCCCCCGGTAGCAAATTCTCGATGTCAATCTGGGCGGACCAGTGGTTTGTCGAGGGGCCCTGTTGCCAGGTCAAATCGCCTCGAGCGGGCAGGGGGTAGCGTTGCCGAGCACGACCAGCTGCATAACGCACTGTACGGTCTTGTCGGTTTGACCCGGCCGACAAAATTGCAGGATTTGAACTGTTGGGAGTGGCGCTGATGTCTGCCTACCTGTTGCTATTGTCTACCGATCATTGCGCTCTGTGTGAGGACGCACTGTCGATGCTATTTAGTATGCCAGAACTGGCAGGAATGGAACTGCGCGTGGTCGATATCGCGAGTGATGATGCACTGCTGGATCGCTTTGGTGAGCAGATTCCAGTGCTGCAGTTTTGGTTTAATGAGCGAACAGAGTTTGAGCTGATGTGGCCGTTCAGTGCTGGCGACGTCAGCACCGGAATTCGCCGCCTGGTGTTAACTGGCGGTTAGCGAACCGTCTTTTCGTGCGGTAGCAGCAGCGGGACCGGATCGTTCATGCGTTTGCTGTAGAGGTGGTTGAAAGCCAGCACACTTTTCACATAACCGCGGGTTTCGCGAAAGGGGATGTTCTCAATCCAGACCTCCATGGGCATTCCTGAGCGATCTTTGATCCAGCGATCGACGCGATGTTCGCCCGCGTTGTAGGCGGCAAATGCCAAGGGACGCTGTTGGTCATAGCGGGCCATCAGGCGCGCCAGATATTCGCTGGCGATGCGAATATTAATCGCGGGCTCGTAGAGATCGAGGGTTGTCGGTTGGCGCAAACCGGCTTTTTTTGCCGTCCATTTTGCGGTGCTTGGTAGTAACTGCATCAGCCCCCGAGCGTTGGCGCTTGACCGGGCGCGTTGCGCAAAGGCGCTCTCCTGACGGGTTACTGCCAGTAGAGTGCTGCTGTGCAGGTTAGTCGCGTGGCTGGCCTTACCGTATAGATTGGCATAAACCTGCGGAAAGCGCAGATCCAGATCGTTGTGCAGCGCGGCAGCGTTAGCAGCCACAATGGCCTGGTTCAGCCAGCCGTTACTGTGGGCGATCTGGGCCGCGGCGATTTGCTCGTCGTTGGGCAGTGCCGCAAAGCTGGTGCGCCATTCCCGCCGGGCGTTTATGTGGTCATCGACCGCATAGAGTTCGAGGGCGCGGTCGATGCCGGGCAGTCGCCGAACGCGCGCAAGCGTGGTCGGCGAGATTGTGGACGGTTCGTGGTTTAGCTGGGTCTCAGCCCCAATGTGATGGGCTGCCAGAAAGCCGTAATAATTGCGTTCGCCGGCCAGTGCGACGAGGTCGGCTCCGGTGCTGCGTTCCTGCCAATAACGCCATTCCGGGTTGGCTCGTTTGGCGTCTGTGAGTGCTGCAATCCAATGGCTGGCCTCTGGCCAGTTTTCATGACGCACTGCTTCTCTTGCGACGATCTCGAGTGCTGGATCATCGACAAACTTTGGCCGCTCAGCTGGTTTGGGCCACAGGTTGTCGCGAGCGCCTTCAATCAATAGTCGGGCTTCGATGGCGTTAACGTCGGCCGTTGAAAAGCTGTGGCTGGCTCGCAGTTTTTGCCAGGCTCGGCGAGCGGCTTTGGGCTCTTTACGCGCAAGTCGCTGCAGGCCAACACGCAAAATGGCCCTGTTGGTGTCGTTGTCTGTCTGGTGAGCTTTCGGGTTGAACAAGGTCTGTGGCCGAACGTGTGCCTGATAGAGCAAGGTGGCCTGTTTTTTCAGTGTTACCGAGTCAATTTGACTGAGCAGGTAGCGGGCGAGTGTGACCTCGTTGCGATCAAGCGCCAGTTCAACTCTTCGCCACACCAGGTTATCCGCTTTATAGCCTGCGCCGATCCACGCTTTGAACAGGCTGTCGCAGGCTTTCGGCTGCGACTTACCGTGCAACCACAAAGGTTCTACCTGTTCGAGCGCGGCCTTCTTTTGACCCGATCGATACAGCGCGCGCAAGTAATAGCATTGGCGAGTTGCGTTGCTGCTGGGTTCGTAATTTGCCAGGTAGTCGGCCCACCGGCCTTGGCCCGGCAGTTGCAACAGCCATCGGTTGCGCAGTTGTTGCGCAAACGGAAACTCGCGGTAGCGTTGCTGGAAGCTATTCATCTGCTCTGTCGTGAGGCTTGCGACCTTTTTCTTCAGGTAGTGGTATTCGAGATAGGGCGCCAGGAGGTATCCGCTGAGGGCTTTCTGGCGGCGCTTAAAGGCGCTCACGCGATTGTTTTGTAGGTCTTTCAGGGCGAGTCTGTATTCGCTGCGCTGGGTTAGCCTTGCTTGGGTATCAAGATGGGCACCCTGGGCACTCAAACTGCGGTTGAGCGCGCTGATCAGCAGGGGGCTGGTGCTCAGCGTTGACTCGGCGACGGCTTGGCTTGGGGGCTGGACCGCAGTGCCGCTGGCAGTGCGAGCTAGGGTAGGTACGCTTAGGCCAATTCCCATCAGGCTCAAGCTGGTGACAACAGCCAGTAGTAAGGGGTTTGTTTTTGACAAACCGAGTGCGTAC
Source organism: Pseudomonadales bacterium (assembly GCA_023300545.1). Taxonomy (GTDB): domain Bacteria; phylum Pseudomonadota; class Gammaproteobacteria; order Pseudomonadales; family Azotimanducaceae; genus JALZVT01. Next base: position 29,598 of record JALZVT010000074.1, on the reverse strand, counting down.
TTCATGTGCGACTCTCTAAATCATTCTGGATCCATCGTCCGGTCCGCATTGACGTCGGCGGATTGACGTTGGCGGTGCGAGCAATTACCTCACTCTACGATGACTATAGTAGAAAAAGTGTGAGCCAGTGACTGGCCTGCTCATCAGGTCCGACAGGGGCTAGGTCGGGGTGGCTGAGAATCTCAGGTTGAACTGGTTTCGCCCACGCGCACGGCCAGCACGTCGCAGGTTGCGCCGTGCAGCACGCCGTTGGCGGTCGACCCCAGCAGCAGGGCGAGCCCGTGCCGGCCATGGCTGCCGACCACGATCAGATCAGCTCCCAAGTCGTCTGCCAGGCGATGAATTTCGCTGTCAGGCCGGCCAAAAATGAGGTGACCATGGCCTTCGAGTAAGCCGTTTTGCTTGGTAAATTCACCCAGATGGCGCTTTGCTTGTTCGTGAATTTGATCCTGCACTGACGAAATATCCATGGGAATGTCACCGCCGTAAGCTAGGCTCAATGGCTCGATAACATGCACGGCGTGGAGTTCGGCCGAGTTGCTGGCAGCGAGCGCCTTAGCGCGTTGCGCGACCCGTGCAGACTCGTCCGTCAGATCTACCGCGAGCAGAATTCGTTGGTACTGAGGCATGGTGGTCTGACCGTCGGACTAGGTTAGGCTGAGGGTACAACAGCAGTGGCTGTTGTGTCTCACATCGAATTCACTCCATTAAAATCACTGACGCTGGCTGCTCTGATGACCGCATTTATAATTATTGTCCTTCTGGCGGCAGCGTTTGCGCCGATTGCGTACATGATGCCCTCGAAGCGGGATCGGGCGTTGGCCGATTTGCGCATGATCGCCCGTCGTGAAGGCCTTGAAGTCGATGTCACCCGTCTGCCGAAACTCGATGCAGAGCCACATGAGCGAGTGAGCGCCAGCGGAATTGAACGTGAAGCCACCATTGACTGCGTGTCCTACGGTGTACGGTTGCCCAAAAGCTCTGATTTGCGGGTGCGCTACCGGCTGTTGCTGGCGCCTGACACCGAATGGCCGGTAGCACCAGGCACAAGCTGGGAGCTCGACCTCAAATTTAAACCCGCTACGGCCGATCACCCGATCGCGAATGACCGATATTGGGCAATACTCGACGAGCTGGGTTCTCTGTTGCCGGTCGATCGACTCGGATTGGCGATGACCGACGATTTTGCGCTGTTCTATTGGCAGGAAAGACTGACCATGGAAACCGCGGATGCCGCCGCAATAGTCGTCAAGATACGGCAAGCGCTCAACAAACTTGTCAATCATCATCAAAAATATTTTGCCCCTGAACCGACGCCATAAATGACCGTAGCTCAGCTCTCAACCTGAGCGCCTGTGCACACTGTTTCTGCGGGTCTGCTGCACTTTTGAACCGACAATTGGATCTCACTTTGGTGGGGGCAGGGGGCCCGAACCAGGGTTTGCTGTGTCGCAGATTTATCCGTCGCGTCTTGACAGGCGTTAAAACCACCCCGTATAAACGGCGCCTCTCGTACACCCAAAAGTGAGCTAAACGCCTATGGCACGGTCCCTGGTCATCGTGGAATCACCCGCAAAAGCCAAGACGATCAACAAGTATTTGGGTCGCGACTTTGTGGTTCGCTCCAGTATCGGTCACGTTCGCGACCTGATTGGCGCGCCTGCCGCGAGCCATAAAGATCGGGCAAAAGAAGCCGCCAAGACCCGTGCGATGACACCCGCCAAAAAGGCGACGTATAAAAAGAAGCGCGATCGGACTCAGCTGATTCGGCGCATGGGTGTGAACCCAGACAAAAATTGGGAAGCCAACTACGGTATCGTCTCCGGCAAAGAGAAAACAGTCGAAGAGCTTCGCAAACTAGCCAAAAACGCTGACGAAATCTTCCTCGCGACTGACCTTGACCGCGAAGGTGAAGCCATTGCCTGGCACCTGCAGGAATTGATTGGCGGCGATCAGAGTCGCTTCAAGCGCGTCGTGTTCAATGAGATCACTCGCAAAGCGATCCAGGCGGCATTCTCGGAGCCCTCGGTGGTCGATGTTGACATGGTTAACGCCCAGCAAGCCCGGCGCTTTCTTGATCGGGTAGTCGGCTACCAACTGTCGCCGCTACTCTGGGCCAAGGTTGCCCGGGGATTATCGGCTGGCCGGGTTCAATCGGTTGCCACGCGACTCATTGTAGAGCGCGAGCGCGAAATTCGAGCCTTCGACCCGGAAGAGTACTGGGAAGCCTTTGCTGAATTGCAGCGGGGGTCGGATGCCGATAAAGAAACCGAAAATCATCGCTTTCAGGTCGTAAAAGACAACGGGACGAACTATCGGCCAGCGTCCCAGGAGGCCTCTGATGCGGCGCTTGCGAAGCTTGAGTCCGCTCATTTTGAGGTGAGCAATCGGGAAGATCGCCCCACTAGTACCAAGCCCGGTGCCCCCTTTATTACCTCGACGCTGCAACAGGCGGCGAGCACCCGACTGAGCTTTAGCGTCAAGAAAACCATGACGATGGCGCAGCGGCTCTATGAAGCCGGCTACATTACCTACATGCGAACCGACAGCACTAACCTGTCTACTGAGGCAGTGGCAGCCTGTCGAGACCATATTCTGGACAAGTACGGCAAAGAGTATTTGCCCGAAGAGCCGATCATCTACACCAGCAAGGGTGACGCCCAGGAGGCCCACGAAGCCATCCGACCGTCGAACGTAGGCACCATTGGGGAAATGGTCACTGGGGTTGATCCGGATGCGGTGCGGCTTTATGAGCTGATCTGGCGCCAGTTTGTGGCCTGCCAGATGCCCCGTGCGCGCTATCTGAGTTCGAACGTTCAGGTTATGGCGGCTGGCTTCGAATTGCGTATCCGCGGCCGAATTCTGCAGTTTGATGGCTTCACTCGGGTGCAGCCACCCACCTCCAAGCGTGATGAAGATCGACAACTGCCCGATTTGCAGGTGGGCGAAGTTCTCAGCATGCAAGAACTGGAAGGCATTCAGCATTTTACCAAGCCGCCGCCACGCTTTGGCGAGGCAAGTCTGGTCAAGGAGCTCGAAAAGCGGGGCATCGGTCGCCCATCAACCTACGCCGCGATTATCTCGACCATTCAGGATCGTGGCTATGTCACCCTGAATAATCGGCGCTTTTATGCCGAGCGTGTAGGTGAGCTGGTAACAGAACGACTGGTTGAAAACTTCAACGATTTGCTCGACTACAGCTTTACGGCTCGCATGGAAGAACAGCTTGATCAGGTCGCCAAGGGCAGTGCTGACTGGCGAAAAGTGCTGGACACTTTCTATGATGGGTTCTCCGACCGACTGGTCGAAGCGGCCAATCCTGAAGATGGCATGCGGCCGAACGAACCGACTGACACTGACATCGAGTGTCCAAAGTGTTCTCGGCATATGCAGATTAGGACAGCCAGTACGGGTGTGTTTCTAGGTTGTTCGGGTTATGCGCTGAAGCCCAAAGAACGTTGCACGCAAACGCTGAACCTCATTCCCGGTGAGGAAGCGGTGGATGTTGATAAAGACGATGAAGGCGAGGCGAAGCTTTTGCGTAACAAGCGCAAATGCCCGACCTGTAAAACGCCAATGGACAGCTATTTAATTGATGAGACGCGCAAGGTTCATGTGTGCGGCAACAACCCTGACTGTGCTGGTTTTGAAATTGAACCAGGTACCTTCCGTATCAAAGGGTACGATGGCCCGGTGCTTGATTGCGACAAATGTGGCGCGGACATGCAGTTAAAATCTGGCCGTTTTGGCAAATATTTCGGATGCATGTCGGACGACTGCAAAAACACGCGCAAACTATTGCGCAGTGGCGAACCAGCGCCGCCAAAAGCGGATCCGGTACCTATGCCTGAGCTTGCCTGCGTGAAGGTAGAAGATCACTACATCTTGCGCGATGGCGCTGCCGGAATCTTTCTTGCCGCTAGCCAATTCCCCAAGCATCGTGAGACCCGTGCACCGTTGGTCAGTGAAATAATTCCACACGCCAACGAGTTGGACCCTAAGTTTGCCTACCTCACTGAAGCACCCGTTGCAGACCCAGACGGCCGGCCGGCTGTGATCAAGTACTCGCGGAAAGAAAAAGAGCAGTACGTAGCGAGCGAAGATGACGGCAAAGCCACCGGGTGGCGTGCACACTACGTTGACAATAAGTGGGTTGAGCAAGCAGCACCGCCAAAGAAAAAGGCCGCGGCTAAAAAGAAGCCCGCCAAAAAGAAGGCAGCTACTAAAAAGCGGACCGTCGTGAAAAAGGCGGCTGACCCTGACGCGAAAAAGAGTGCGTGAAAAAGGCAAGAAATGCGCTTACTCTGTGGGTTGAAGAAGCTACAACAGGGGAGTGCAGTGGGCTTGGAAAAGAGGGAGCGATTGGAGCGATTGGAACTGGTGCAGAAAGACACCGGTGAGATTGTGTTACAGGCCCATGATGGGGCAGAGCCTCTGATGCAATTGCGCTTCAATGCGCGGCTGACGGACATGTTGGGTGCTGAGGCCTTAACATTGGCTCAGGCGATGGTGGAATCAGCAAGCGACGCTTTTGAGTTTGCGATGGAGCCTGGCAAAATCCAGCCTACTACTAATCAGTCTGCTAACCCGTATCAGAACCAGCAGCCAGTCGGCCCCATTAAGAAGACCGCTGCCGTGGATATTGAAGATCAGGCAGACAGCCTGATTCGCCTGCGAACAACGCCTCTACATTAACGCCTCTACATTAACGCCGCTGCATTAATGCGGCGGCCCTACACACCTGTAGCGTCGCGCAACCGCTAATGCCGGCGCAGTACGCCCACGCTTAGGCCTTCGATTGAAAACTGCTGTTCACGCAGGTCGACCACAATGGGCTCATAGTCGTCGTTTTCGGGTAGCAGGTTGATCAGGTGCTTGGCGCGGCCACGCTGCAGGCGTTTAACCGTTACCTCGTCGTCTATTCGAGCCACCACAATCTGGCCATTACTGGCGTCTTCTGTTCGATGTACTGCCAGCAGATCGTTGTCGAGAATACCGACCTTAGACATGCTGTCACCGCGTACTCTGAGTAGGTAGTCGGCTCGGGGCTGGAAAAATTCCGGCGGTACCGCGCAGTGATCTTCGACGTGCTCAGCGGCAAGGATGGGCTCACCCGCGGCGACTTGACCGACAATGGGTAGGCCTGAGTCTTCAGGCAGTCGAATACCGCGGCTGGTGCCGGGTATAATTTCAATGGCGCCTTTGCGTGCCAGTGCTTTGAGGTGTTCTTCAGCGGCGTTGGCCGACTTAAAACCAAGCTCTGCGGCGATATCTGCACGGGTGGGTGGATAGCCGGTTGAAGAGATATGTTTTCTAATTATATCAAGAACTTGCGACTGCCTTGTGGTAAGCTTTTGCACGTTATTTTGGCCTCGTTTTTGCGGAATTTACCAACGCCATCTGAACGTATCTGGCGTGTGACTAATGTTGGACTTGCGCGGACTTGCGATTGTCAGCCAGACGTTTACTTTGAAAGGCGAAGTTTAGGCGTTAAGCGGTTGTTCAGTGCTGTATCTATATACATAGCTGGAACTATATACAGTAATTTAACACTCGACAAGTTGGAGGCCTTTTAGATTTGAATACCCCACTATTTAAAAACCGATTCGGCTGTGTTGGCGTTCGGCGCCCAGTTGCTGAGGGTTTGTGTGTGCGTGTTCTGCTGGCCCTGTTGCTGGCGGCTGTGCCTGCCAGCGTTCTGTCTGCGGCAGAGGTTGCGACAGAGGTTGCAGCAGATATGCCAGCCGCCAGCCTGGCTGCCACACCCTCTGGCGATACGCCTGTGGGTGTCCAGCTTGATGAGGACACCAACCGCGGCTTGAATGTGTTTCGCGAGGCTGATCGGCGTCAGTCTGGTTTTGGCGATATGCTCGTGCAACTCACGATGGTGTTGCGCAACCGGCGGGGCAACGAGGTTGAGCGCGAACTCGATCTGAAGCAGTTGGAAGTACCAGAAGGCGGCGACAAGCTGATGGTGGTCTTTCAAACGCCTAAGGCCATTCGCGGCACCGCCTTGCTGTCCCATGGGCAGCTCACCCGGGAAGACGATCAATGGCTGTATCTTCCGGCACTCAAACGGGTGAAAAAAATTGCCTCACGCAATCGCTCTGGGCCGTTTTTGGGCAGCGAGTTTTCTTACGAAGATCTGTCGACTCAGGAAGTCGCCAAATACAGCTATAAGTATCTGCGCGAGGAGGCCTGCGGCGAGGGGCGTTGCTATGTGGTCGAGCGCAAACCGGGCCCCGTTCTGTATTCCGGTTATCTGCGCCAGGTGTTCTGGCTTGATAGCGAACACTACCGAACGGTTAAGGTCGACTACTACAATCGCGGCGATCGACTAACAAAAACGTTGTTAGCCTCTGAATTTGAGCAGTTCTCCAACGGCATCTGGAAGCCGCGACTCATGCAAATGAGTAATAAGGTGACTGGTAAGAGCACTGATTTGATTTGGCGCGATTTTGAATTTGGCGTTGGGCTGACTGCTGATCGCGATCTCTCGACCACGAGTTTGCTCCGCGTTAGATAATGTGCGGTCAGGGCAACAGAGCAAGTTTCCCTACGTGGCGGCTCGCGCTGGCGGTGTGGTTGAGTCTAATGGCGCAAGTCAGTTCTGCAGCGGACCCCACACTCACAACACGCCTAGCGACAGAAGCAACCACTGGCCCCGCGAACCTAGTGTTTGGCAGCTTTGCGGAAAAGCTCAACGCGCAGCGCTTTGCTACGCGCGTTGCTCGTCTGGTGAGCGTACCGGTTCGTGTTGTCGCCGGTGTTGGGGCTAACGCGCAGCCGACCTATCGCGTTATCGGGCCCAGAGTTGCTGGCGAGGCCCAAACCCGCCTCGGCGCCCAGGCATCCGCCGCCGGTCTCGATTGGTGGCGACTGGTCGACGCCAAGCGCGTTGTACCCCAGGCGCCGCTGACAGATGTCGCTCCTGCTGCTGGTACTGCCTCTGCTTCTAGCACTATTCCTGGAGCTGGCGCGCTTGCGATCACCATTAGCGCCGGTGACCAGTCTGCCGCTAAATCGAAGCGCCGTTCGAGTCGCAATCGGCGCGAATTTGATCTTGATTTTGGTGTGCAAAATCGAGTGTTTGCTTCGGCAGGGGCTAACACTGCGGATCAGTTTCAGCAGTCTGCAAGCGTCAATCTTAACTACAGCGCCGACTTTCGCGACGGCTTGGACACGCTGCGGGTCAAAGCTTTTGGCCGTTGGGACAGTGATGACAGTCAACGTTCGCATACCGATGTCCGGGAGCTTAGCTGGACTCACGTTTTTTCTGGCGAGGCGAATGCGTGGCAATTGCAGGCAGGCATTGGCCAAGTGTTTTGGGGGGTTGTCGAGTTTAATCACTTGGTTGATATCGTGAATCAAACTGACCTTGTGGAGAACCCAGACGGCGAAGAAAAGTTGGGGCAGCCGCTGATCTCGCTCACCAACATTCGAGACTGGGGCACGCTTGAGTTGTTTGTGTTGCCTGGCTTTCGTGAGCGACGGTTTGCGGGGCTTGATGGGCGTCTGGCGCTGGCGTTGCCCATCGATCGCTCTGCCGTGCGCTACGAGTCGGGGGCAGAAGACCAACGCATAGACGGTGTTGCGCGGCTGAGTACGTTGCTTGGCGGGGTGGCACTCGACCTCTATCACTTTAATGGCACACGACGTACGCCCCGGTTTGATGCAGAGCTGCGCGGTTCGCAGGCGGTTTTGGTGCCGGTCTACGACACCGTCAAACGGACAGCGCTAACGGCCCAGGCAAATGCCGGGGATACAGCGTTCAAGCTTGAGGCTTATGAGCAAAGTGGCGGACCTACGAGTTACTGGGCTGGGGTGTTGGGAATGGAGCATTCCTTTGTCGGCGCCTTTGGTGGCAGCGCCGATCTGGGGGCGGTACTTGAGTATCACTACGACAGTCGTGGCGGTGCTGCATTTGATTCGGTGTTCGAACGCGATGTTGCGCTTGGCGCCCGTTTGGTGGCGAATGATCTCAATGATTCGCAGGCGTTGCTGGGCGTAGTGTGGGACACTAAGAGTCACGAAAGGGCGGTGCTGCTGGAAGCCAGTCGGCGCCTCAATGACCGTTGGAGCCTCGAGCTCGAAAGCCGTTTGTTCGGCGGCGGTGAAGCACTCGGACGCTTCGCAAGCCTGAGCGATCTGCTCGATAACAATAATAAACTGGGCTCACTGCAACGCGATGACTACATCCAGCTCGAATTTACTCGATTCTTCTAAATCTTCTGCCAGCTCACCAAAGTCTCCGGGGCTGACCTCGCTGCCGGCCTCCGACGTGGTTTTCGATAAGGCGACCGTGGAAAAGGCGATTGATCAGCTCGCCGTAAGGCTCAATGTGGACTTGCACAACGCCAACCCCATCTTTGTTGCCGTTCTGCATGGTGGTTTGCCATTCACGGCCGATCTGATGATGCGCTTTCAGGGCTGCTGCGAGCTCGCCTATGTTCACGTTGGGCGTTACGGTCATGGAACCACTGGCGGCGAGCTGACCTGGCATGTTGAGCCAACCGCGGACCTAACCGGTCGCACGGTCGTGTACGTCGATGACGTTCTCGATCGTGGCGAAACTTTGGCCGCTCTGCGCACGCGCGCGCAGGAGCTGGGTGCGAAGCAGGTTCTTGCTGCGGTGTTAGTTCGTAAAGCGGTCGATGACTGCGCAAGTCACGCAGATTACATCGCTCTTGAATCGCCGAATTTGTTTTTGTTTGGTCATGGTATGGACATTGACGGTCAATGGCGCAACCTGCCAGAAATTCGGGCCGTGCACGGAGCCTAAGTTATGCGTATTGGACTAATTGGTGGTTCTGCGTTTCCGAAAGACTGGAATAGTTGGGCGGGCTTCGAGCGCGCCCCAGACCTTGATGTCAGCGCAGCCAGTCTTGGCGATTCTGAGCTCGGCGAACCTTCTGCGGATTTGCTGGGCGTGCATTGCGGCGATTCAGAGGTGCTGTATTTAGCGCGACATGGCGCAGAGCACCATCTGCTGCCCTCTGAAATCAACTATCGCGCCAATCTCCGGCTGCTGGCGGATGCCCGGGTTGAGGCAATTGTGGCGACGCATACCGTGGGTGGCATCGATGCCAGCATTCCGGTGGGTGGCCTCGTGTTGCCGCGTCAGGTGATTGACTATACCTGGGGCCGAGCGGACACCTACGCAGGCAATGGTGAGGTGACCCATATCGAATTTGACCACCCCTTTCACCCCGGTCTTATTGACACGCTGGCGAAGGTTGCAGGTGAGCGTTCGCTGAACATAACGGTTGGCGGAGTCTATGGCACCACCCAGGGGCCGCGCTTTGAATCGCCAGCCGAAATTGATCGTTATGAACGAGACGGCGCGACATTGGTGGGGATGACCGCGATGCCTGAGGCTGCGCTGGCGGCAGAACTTGGCGTGCCTTACGTGAGTGTGAGTCTGGTGGTCAATGCGGCGGCAGGTCGTGGGGTGATCGAGCTCGACGCCATTCACCAGGCGGGTCGCGACGGTATGGCTCAAATACAGGCGCTGTTGCAGGGGTTACTGCAGCAGCGTGAACTGTTCCTGCAGTAACGCGGGTGCGGCAGCGGGAGTGACCCTTACCAGTACGCCGAGCTCCGGATGATCAATGTAATGCAGTTCACCGCTGCGAACGCGACGCGATTGTTCCAGTCGAGCATAGGGCGGTAGCTCTTGTTCGAAATCGGTTGCAGGTTGTTGGGGCAGTGCGCCGGCTGGGTTGAGGTTACGCGCCGCGCGATCGCGCAGGCGGTCTAGAGCCGAGCTGCTGCTTAGGTCTTTAACTTCAGGCGAGCCTGGCTCGGCTCTAGGCGTTGGCAGTGAATTGGCGCCGAGTGTAGCCCCGGGGTTGTCCGCAGCTCTTCCGCCTGCGGCGTCAATTGGCGTGTATTCGTGGGTATAAAACAGTGTTGGCTGAACGTGCAGATAGCGCCCAAGCGTGACGGTTACCTCGCCTTCGAGCCGTGAGCGGCTATCGCCGTTGCGAGGATCCACGTAGGTCTCGCCGGCGGTCACTGTGAGCGGAGTGCCGTTATCGCGATCGGGTACCGCCTGTGTCCAACCAGTATGCAGTAGCAGTTCGGTGTTTCGACTTCGTTCGAGTTTCTTTGCTTGTTCGGTGAGGGTCAGTTGATCGGCAGCGAGTGGTTCGCCGTCATTGCTGCGTAACTGGTTTTCCCAGGTCGCGATGTTGTGGGCAACAAGAGCGCCCAAATCTTCACCGTTGCCATAATCTTTTATGTTTGTGCCAGGCTCTACGTCCAGTGCCGGGCGTTGCTTGGCTGCGATGTTTTCGGGGGTGTCACCAAGTGTGAGAACACTGATCGCCTCTTCTGCGGGTTCTGCAGAGTCTGCATCCAGCAGGCGTTTTGAATATTCGGCCGCAGTGACGCGCTCACCGTCAAAGCGCAGGGATTCGCTACTGGTTGGGTTGGTATAGCGGAAGACCACTAATTCTGTGGTGTACCAGCGTTCTTTGAGCTGGGCGTGCAGATCTTTGGCGCTGTCGGCTCCGGCGCTGACTGACCCCAGGCTCATACCAAAGAGGGTGAACAGCACTGTGGCTGTCCGGAGGCTTGCTGTGAATCTTTGCACTGCGCTGTCCTGGGAGGTTGGAGGGGTAGTGTGCTTCATAGTAGCGATTTGGCCCTGAAGACGAGGGTCAGAATGGTCAACCTTCATTGCCGCTCAATTTAGTAATCAACCCAATGCACAATTCTACCCTATCTCCAAACTCGGTGAGTTCGGTGCGGGCGCGCAGCGTTGTCGCGCCCTCCATCTTCCAGGCGCCCGCGCTGCCTTGCACCAGTTTTACAATTGCCAGCGGATCGACTTCGGTGCTCGCTTGGAATACGACCTTGCCGCCGTTCTCGCCAAGGTCGATTCGGGCAATGCCCAGCGGAGTAGCAAGCAACTTGATTTGGGTGACGGTGAACAGGGTCTCGAGCGGATCCGGCAAGCTGCCGAAGCGATCAATGAGTTCGGCCCGGAGATCGTCGAGCTGGGTTTCGGTGGTGGCGTTACTGATGCGCTTGTAGGTAATCAGGCGCACATGCACATCGCCCATGTAGTCTGCCGGGATCAGCGCCGGTTGGTGCAGGTTGATTTCCTGGCTCGTCTCGAAGGGCTGGTCCATGTTCGGTGTCTTGCCGTCCCGGATGGCCTGCACCGCACGCTCCAGCATGTCCATATACAGCGAGAAGCCGACTTCCTCGATTTGTCCCGACTGGCCATCGCCGAGCATTTCGCCAGCGCCACGAATCTCCATGTCGTGGGTTGCCAAGGTGAAACCGATTCCCAGATCGCCAGACGCTTCGATGGCCTCCAGCCGCTTCTTGGCGTCTGTCGATATCGCGTTCTGGTGCGGGATCAGCAGATAGGCGTAGGCCTGTCGGTCAGAGCGGCCAACCCGGCCACGCAACTGATGCAGTTGGGCAAGACCAAACTTGTCAGCGCGGTCAATGATGATGGTGTTGGCATTGGGAATGTCGATGCCGGTTTCGATAATGGTGGAGCAGACGAGTACGTTGCAGCGCCGGTGCTGGAAGTCGTTCATAACGGTTTCCAGCTCGCGTTTGCTCATCTGGCCATGGCCAATGGCAACGCGAGCTTCGGGTGCCAGCTCGCCAATCTCGGCGGCTGCTTGCTCGATCGTGCGGACTTCGTTGTGCACGTAGAACACCTGGCCGCCGCGCAGCAGTTCCCGGCTAAGGGCTTCCTTTATCTGGTGATTGTGTTTCTCCTGGATAAACGTCTTGATCGACAGGCGCTTGGCGGGTGGCGTTGCGATGATAGACAGATCGCGGATACCGCCGATCGCCATATTTAAGGTACGGGGGATGGGTGTGGCGGTCAGGGTCAATAAATCGACTTCTGCGCGCAGTGCCTTAAGGCGTTCTTTTTGCCGGACTCCAAAGCGATGTTCTTCATCCACTACAACCAGCCCGAGATTGGCAAATTTCAGCGACTTGCTAAGCAGCTTGTGCGTGCCGATCAAAATATCGACCTTGCCAGACTGGGTATCTTCGAGAACCTGCTTAACTTCGCCGTCAGCGCGCAGCCTGGAGATAACTTCTACGCGTACGGGCCATTCCGCAAATCGATCTCTGAAGCTCTCACCGTGTTGCTGGGCAAGCAGGGTAGTGGGGACGAGTACGCCTACCTGTTTGCCATTTTGTACAGCAAGAAAGGCCGCGCGCATTGCTACTTCGGTTTTACCGAAGCCCACGTCGCCACAAACCAGCCGGTCCATGGGCGTGTCGCTGGTCATGTCTTCGACAACTGCGGCGATGGTCATCGCTTGATCAGCAGTTGTGGTGAACTCGAATTGGTCTGAGAAGGTTTGATAGTCTTCCTCAGGCAATTCGAACTGGAAGGCCGGGCGGCTTTTTCGCAAGGCATAAAGATTCAATAGTTCAGCGGCGACATCGAAGGCTTTTGCGGCCGCCTTGCGACGTGCCTTTTCCCACTGGTCTGAACCCAAGCGGTGTAAGGGTGCGCCTTTACCGTCACTGCCGGAATATCGGGAGATGAGGTGTAGCGACGCAACGGGTACATACAGTTTCGATTCGTCAGCGTACTCCAGCTGCAAGAACTCGTTGACCGTGTCATTGATGGTTAAGGTTGTGAGCCCTTGATAGCGACCGACCCCGTGATCGATGTGTACCACAGGCGCGCCGATGTGCAACTCATTCAAATTCCGAATGATTTGATCGGAATCGATGCGCTGGCGACTTTCGCGTTCTTCCGGAGTGGCCCGGCGACCATAGATATCGGCTTCAGTGATGAGGCTGAAGCTGGGAGTGGCTACGCCGCGGGTGAGCATGGCGACCAGCATGGCAAAGCGCGGTGCTTTGCCACTTTCGAGCTGGGTGCGATAACTGGCCCAGTCGTCGATAAAGGTGGTTTTAATATCGGCGCGGCGGAGAAACTCGTCAACCAGTTCACGCCGGCCGGCGGATTCAGCCACAAACAGCACCGGCTGTGTGTTGCGCTCGAGGTAGTCAGTTAGGGATTGCGCCGGGGTTCGTGAACGAATATCGGCGGTCAGCTCTGGTAGCGCTTGGGCGCCAAAATTTTCTTCGTGCTTGTGGCGTTGATTCAGCCCCACTTTGGCAAAGGGTGCGAGCTTGGCCAGCAGCTCTTCGCGGCTTAGAAAGAGTTCTGCGGGGGAGAGAATTGGCCGTTCGATGTCGTGGCGCAAATTTTCATAGCGCGCTGCGACGGAATCGAGAACGGTTTTGACACTCTCTTCGATGGGTTCGAGGTGCAGGGCCAGGGTGTTTTCTGGCAGGTAATCAAACAGGCTGCCCAGCTCATCAAAGAACAGTGGCAGGTAGTACTCGATGCCAGACGGCATTATGCCTTGGCTGACGTCCTGGTAAACCGGACATTTGCGTTGGTCGACATCAAAGCGCTCGTGCCAACGGTGTCGAAATGCCTTGATGGCATCGCCTTCGACCGGAAACTCGTGGGCAGGCAGCAGATCGAGTCGCTCGAGTCGTTCGGTGGAGCGTTGGGTGTCGGGGTCGAACGTGCGCAGGGAATCTATTTCATCATCCAGCAGGTCGATACGGATGGGTTCGGGAGCGCCCATTGGGTAGATATCGAGTAGAGCGCCGCGTACTGCAAACTCACCACGCTCGGTAACCGCCGAAACCGAACGGTAGCCCGCGTCTACTAAGGTTCGCCGCTGGGTTTCCAGATCGAGTCGCATACCCGGAGCAAGATGAAAGCTGCTGCCAGAGACATAGCCGGGTGGTGATGTGCGCTGCAGGGCGGTGCCCAGGTTGACGATAATCAGTCCCTGGGTCAGGCCCGGCAGGCGAGCCATGGTTTCCAGGCGCTCAGAAATGATGTCCTGATGGGGCGAGAAAGCGTCGTAGGGCAGGGTTTCCCAGTCGGGAAAATGCAGCACTTCCAGTGACTCATCTGCAAACACCCTGCATTCCCGAGCGGTTTCTCGCGCTGCGGCGGTTGAGGGGCAGATCAATAGGGTTAAGCCAGGGTGTGATTCAGCGGCCCCGACTGCTGCGAGGCTTATACTGCTGGTCGGCAGCTCGTTCCAGTTGAGGCGCTGGCCGGCGCCGGGGTGCAATTGAGTCTGGCTGGAGCGCGTCAGCACCTGGTGTGTATCCGGCATCGGGTCTGGGATCTGTGGCGTTGCGAAGGGGCGGCCATTCTACCGACCCAAACGCGACCGACGGAAGCAATTGCCGGCATCCTGACTTTTGCGCAGCAGGAGTAGATACCTGTAAAGGAACAAGCTAAAGTTCTGAGGTTTTGGAAAAGTCCAGAAAATTCTAGCAGTTACGAGAGAGGCCTGGTTGAACGGCGAGTTCGTGAAACAGGGGTGAAGCTGCGAAGAACATAGGGTATCCGCCTGTCATTAAGAGGAAGTGCAGCAGTATCGTGGCTACGAACGTAAACGGAATGAATCCGACAGACATTAAAGACCCCAACTACTTTCACAAAGTTGTGGATTGCCAGTGGGCCTGTCCGGCTCACACGCCGGTTCCTGACTACATTCGGCTGATCGCCCAGGAGCGATACACCGAAGCTTACATGTTGAATTGGGATTCGAATGTGTTCCCTGGTGTGCTTGGCCGCACCTGTGATCGACCTTGTGAGCCCGCCTGTCGGCGCGTGCGCACCGAAGAGAAACCGGTCGCTATCTGTCGGTTGAAACGGGTTGCTGCTGACAACAAAGGTGATATCTCTGACTTCATGCCGGTTGTGCCACAAGAAGGCAATGGCATGAAGGTGGCGCTACTTGGTGGTGGTCCAGCCTCCCTCGCGGTCGCTCGCGACTTGCTGCCATTTGGCTACGAAGTTCATCTGTTTGATCGGGATCAAAAAGGCGGCGGCATGATGCGGTCGCAGATCCCGTCCTTCCGGCTGCCAGCCGAGGTGCTCGACGAGGAAGTCGACATCATCTTGAATATGGGCGTGCACGCTCATTTTGGCCACGAAATTACGAGCATGCAGGCTATGCTTGATATGGGTTTCGACGCGTACTTTGTCGGTACCGGTGCTCCCAAAGGTCGTGGGCTTGAACTGATTGGTCACGAACACGTCAGTGATCATGTGTCGATTGGTATCGACTGGCTGTCTAGTGTCGCTTTTGGTCACACCACAAAAATAGACGGCAAGGTCATTGTGCTTGGTGGAGGTAACACCGCCATGGACTGTTGCCGTACCTCGATCCGCCTTGGTGCCGAATCGGTGAAGGTGGTTGTGCGTTCTGACTTCGGAGTGATGAAAGCCTCCGAGTGGGAAAAAGAAGACGCGATGGGTGAAGGTATTCCCATCATTAATAATCGTCCCCCCAAAGAATTCATCCATGAAAACGGCAAGCTCACGGGTATTCGGTTTGAATGTGTCGAGCCTGTGAAAGGCGACGACGGCCGGTTGAAGTACGTCCCAACCGGCGAGCCCGATGTTGTGATTGAGTGTGATCACGTGCTGATGGCGATTGGTCAGGACAACCACTGCCCTTGGATCGAGCGCGATCTTGGTGTCACCTTCGATAAGTGGGACTGCCCTGAGTTGGATCCGGACACGTTGCAGTCGTCCAATCCAAAGATCTTTTTTGGTGGTGATTCGGCGTTTGGTCCCGAAAACATCATTTGGGCATCCGCTCACGCCCATAAAGCGGCAATTTCCATGCACCTGTTTTTACAGGGCCAAGACCTGAAAGCAGATCGTCCACCCGAAGGCGTGAACCTCATCTCACAAAAGATGGGTATGCACGAGTGGAGCTTTGACAACGAACATGACGCGGCGGTGCGTCATGTCGTTCCGCAGGTACCCCATGTAGAGGCTTTGAAGGACGTAAAGCTTGAGGTGGAGCTGGGCTTTGATGCCGCAGCTGGTGCTGCTGAGGCGCAGCGTTGTTTAAACTGCGACGTCCAGACGGTGTTCACAGAGAAACTCTGCATCGAGTGCGATGCGTGCGTCGACATCTGCCCAATGGACAGCATTTCGTTCACGGCCAACGCGCCGGAGGATGTGCTGCGGCAATCGCTGACCGCACCCGCTGATAACGCGGAACAAGACCTGTACGTCAGTGAGGTGTTGCCGACGCAACGCGTCATGGTGAAAGACGAAGATGTTTGTCTGCACTGCGGGCTGTGCGCCGAGCGCTGCCCAACCAACGCCTGGGATATGCAGAAATCAGTGATACACGTGCCGCAGTTAGGAACCTTTGCAGAATGAGCGACGCAGTAGACGTGAAGTACAACGACTTCGTAATCAAGTTTGCCAACGTTAATGGCTCTGGTTCTGCCAGTGCCAACGGCATGTTTGCAAAAGCTCTGTTCCGCATGGGCATACCGGTTGCAACGCGCAACATATTCCCATCGAACATTCAGGGTCTACCGACTTGGTTTGAGGTTCGGGTGAGCGAGAAGGGCTACCTGGGGCGGCGCGAAGGCGTCGACATCATGGTGGCCATGAACGCTGAGACCTATACCGACGATGTGGCAAGCATTCTGCCGGGCGGCTACCTGTTTTATGACAGTTCCAAACCACTCGACAAGCGCCTCGAGCGCGACGACATTAATTACATTGGCGTACCTTGTTCGCAGCTGGTGCTGCCGCAGTTCACCGATCCCAAACAGCGCTCGTTGTTCAAGAACATCGTTTATCTTGGCGCCTTGGCGCAGTTGCTCAATATCGAGTTCGAAGTGATCACCGGTATGGTGTCCAGTGCCTACGCGGGTAAAGAACATTTGCTTGAACCGAATATTCGGGCGCTTGAAGTAGGGCGCGGTTACGCCCGAGATTACCTCGACAGCCCTTTGCCACTGCAGGTACGTCGAGCTGACGCTGTCGGCGACCGGATTATGGTTGACGGCAACGCGGCCACCGGGCTCGGCATGGTCTATGGCGGCGCCACCGTGTGTGCCTGGTATCCGATTACGCCGTCTACCTCAGTTGCTGAGGGTTTTGAGAAATACGCGAATCAACTCCGCAAAGATAAAGAAACGGGTGAGAATAATTTTGCGATTATTCAGGCCGAAGATGAGCTGGCGTCGATCGGCATCGTGATTGGTGCTGCGTGGAACGGCGCACGTTCTTTCACAGCAACTTCTGGCCCTGGCGTGTCGCTCATGTCCGAATTTTTGGGCCTTGCATACTTTGCAGAGATTCCCGCGGTGTTGGTCGACATTCAGCGCTCGGGCCCCTCAACGGGAATGCCCACACGCACACAGCAGTCGGATGTGATCAGCGCGGCCTACGCGTCGCATGGTGATACCAAGCACGTTGTACTGTTTCCATCGACGCCCCGCGAATGTTTCGATATGGCAGCAACCTCGCTGGATCTGGCGGACCGCTTGCAAACCCCCATCATCATGCTGTCCGACCTTGAGTTGGGCATGAACGACAACCTGTCTGAGCCCTTCGAGTGGGACGACAATCGCAAGTACGATCGCGGCAAGGTGCTTAACGCGGATGATCTGGACAAGATTGAAAAGTTTGGCCGCTATAAAGACGTTGATGGTGATGGTATTGGCTATCGCACACTGCCGGGCACTCACCCCGACAAGGGCGCCTTCTTTACTCGGGGTACGTCGCGGGATGAATACGCGGCATACACCGAATCGGAAGACGTGTATCAGCAAAACATGGAGCGCCTCGAACTAAAATGGCGCACGGCGGCAAAGATTGTTCCGCCGGCTGAAATCGCGTCCAGCGGTCAGTCGGTTGGTGTTGTCTATTACGGCACCACCATGCTGCCAATGCAGGAAGCACTGGATCGACTAGAAGGGCAGGGCATCAAACTCGATACCCTGCGTATTCGCTCGTTCCCGTTTGGCGAAGAAGTTTGGCAGTTTATTGCCGAGCACGATTTTGTGTTTGTGATTGAGCAAAACCGCGACGCGCAGATGAAGTCGCTGTTGGTCAACGAAGGTGGCCTTAACCCGGCAGATCTGGTCAGCGTGCTGTACTACGCTGGCCTGTCGATCTCAGCGGACTACATTGCTGAGTCGGTGGCAAACTACTTCAAAGAAACCAAGCGCCCGGCCCTGACGGAGGTCACCTCATGACATTTGTAGCTAAACCCAAAGTTCATCACCCCGCGCTCAAACTCAATGAGATTGGTCTTAATCGCCGTGACTACGAAGGTGCCGTTTCGACCTTGTGTGCTGGCTGTGGCCACGACTCGGTTAGTGCGGCGATCATTCAGGCCTGTGCGGAGCTGTCGCTGCCCCCACACAAATTTGCCAAAGTCTCAGGCATTGGTTGCTCGTCTAAAACGCCCAGCTATTTTCTGAGTAAGTCCCACGGCTTTAACTCGGTACACGGTCGCATGCCGTCGGTAGCAACCGGTGCTAACCTGGCTAACCGCGACCTGTTCACCATTGGTGTGTCCGGTGACGGTGATAGTGCCTCTATTGGTTTGGGGCAGTTCTCGCACATCGTGCGGCGCCGCATCAACATGATGTACATCGTTGATAACAACGGCACCTATGGTTTGACCAAGGGCCAGTTTTCAGCCACTAACGATCTGGGGTCGACCTCAAAGAAGGGCGTGGCCAATCTGTATTCGCCAATCGATCTGGCGAGTCTGGCGCTGCAACTTGGCGCCAGTTTTGTCGCCCGAAGCTTTTCCGGTGACAAGCGTCAGCTGGTGCCGCTCATCAAAGCGGCGTTGTTACACCCCGGCTTTGCATTTATTGATGTCATTTCTCCCTGTGTTGCGTTTAACAACCACAGCGGCTCGACCAAGAGCTATGAGCACACTCGCGGTCACACGGGCAGTGTGGTTGATGCTGATCTGATTATGGATCACGAAGAGATCACGGCTGACTACGCGCCGGGCACTATTGAAGACGTCAAAATGCCTGACGGATCAACCTTGCGGTTGAACAAGCTGGAAGAGAACTACGACCCACGCGATCGAGTAGCGGCGTTGTCACACGTGCAACAAAAAGCCCAGGAAGGTGAGGTGGTTACGGGGTTGCTCTACGTTGACCCCGACGCAACAGACACCCACAGCGTTCTTAACACGCCAAAAGCGCCACTCAACACGTTGACGGAATCAAAGTTGTGTCCCGGTGACGCCGCTCTCGGCAAGATTAACGCGGGTCTGCGATAGTTTCTTGTCGATTGTCTGGTGGCAACTCTGCCAACCTCTTTGCCCAAAGTAGGTAGCCTGTCCCGAAAGGCCGATATGCGTCGGCCGCGTTTCACAAATCTGTACAACTTTTGTGGGTTTACCTTGTAGGCCTGAGCGACTGCTTCGATAATAATTGCGCCCGCTTGGTAAACACCATTTAATCGATACAAAAGAGAGGAAGCGCAGTGGCCCTACCCAACCTAGAGGACTACTTCCCCGATTGGAAAGAGCGTGAAGCTCTGGCCGAAGCCATGATTCCATTGATTGGACGCTTATACCGTTCAAACGTGGTCGCATACTGTTATGGCAGAGCACTTTACAATCAAAACGTCACCCAGATCATGAAAACGCACCGCTACGTGCGTCAAGTGGCCGAGAACGAACTTTCGGAGTTCGAAAGCTATCCGATACTCGAGGCGCTTTCGCAGCTCGATCTTGGCCCGTCGCACCTCGACGTGGGTAAGCTCGCTATCCAGTTTATGGAAGAAACGGCGACAACCAAAATCACCCCGCTTGAGTTCGTAAAGCGTGAGTGTGCAGAGGTTATTGGTCGCCATGTTCCGCCCATCGCGGAACCGCAAGACGTTGTGCTGTTTGGCTTCGGTCGCATCGGCCGGTTGCTGGCGCGATTGCTTATTGAGAAAACCGGTTCCGGTTCCCAGCTGCTGTTGCGCGCCATTGTGGTTCGCAAAGGCGGGGAAGATGATCTGGTTAAGCGCGCCAGCTTGCTGCGTCGCGATTCGGTCCACGGTACCTTCCAAGGCACGCTGCGGGTCGATAAAGAGAACAGCTGCATTATTGCTAACGGCAACGTGATCCGCGTGATCTACGCCAATGGCCCTGATCAGGTGGATTACGAGGCGTACGGCATTTCTGACGCCATCGTGATCGACAACACGGGCGTGTGGCGCGATCAAGACGGTTTGGGCTTGCACTTGAAGAGTAAAGGCGCATCTAAAGTGATGTTGACCGCGCCGGGCAAGGGTGATGTCAAAAACATTGTCTCTGGCGTAAATTCAGATCAACTGTTCGCTGAAGATTCAATCATTGCGGCGGCGTCGTGCACCACAAACGCGATTGTGCCGGTGCTCAAGTCGGTGACTGATGAGTTTGGCCTTGAACACGGTCACATGGAGTCGATCCACAGCTACACCAACGATCAGAACCTGATCGACAACTATCACAAGAAGCCGCGACGCGGCCGGGCTGCTCCATTGAACATGGTGATCACCGAAACCGGGGCGTCCAAAGCCGTGGTCAAGCTGATGCCTGAGTTGGACGGTAAACTGTCAGGTAACGCGATTCGCGTACCGACACCCAACGTGTCCTTGGTTATTCTGAATCTCACGTTGAAGCGGGAAACCACCAAAGAAGAGCTGAACGGCTTCCTGCGCAATACCGCCCTTAACTCGGGTCTGCAGCGGCAGATTGACTACACCAACTCACCTGATGCGGTGTCATCTGACTTTGTTGGTTCACGCCATGCATGCATCGTTGACGCCACAGCGACCCTGGTCGACGGCAAGCACATTGTTATGTACGTCTGGTATGACAACGAGTTTGGTTACGCCTGTCAGGTTGTTCGTTTAGTGCAGAAGTGGGCCGGCATCAGCTACCCCATGGTGCCTGGTGATGTTGCAACTAGTGGTTTCGAGCTGGGTTGTCAGCCGAAGCAGGTGAGTGGCGGGTAGACCGCCATACTGGTAAGCACTCTAAATCTTCCCTCCAGCGGAAGGGGTCAGAATCAATTCTGACCCCGTGAGCTAAGCCCGCTCGCAAACCTCAAACCTTCAGCTACACTTTCTAGCCTTAAAAACTTCCCTTCAACGCACTTTTACACTGTTAACGCTGTGGCTTTCGTCGTGGGCCGCCACTATAATTTGCGCGCCTGAGCGGGGGGTCCTGCCCAGCCCATCACCTTGTTGCCGTTTGCTCTGGCAACCAACGTTCCACAGGCGTTTTGCCTGGAACGGCAGGAACAGTTAGACACCTATGATTAGTATCAAGAAAGGGCTCGATCTACCCATTGCCGGTGCGCCGGTACAGAGCCTGGGCGACACCAAGTATCCTCGCACCCTAGCTGTGCTTGGGCCTGACTATATCGGCATGAAACCGACCATGGCCGTTCGTGAGGGCGACCGGGTTAAGCGTGGTCAGGAGATCTTCGCTGATAAGAAAACGCCAGGCGTGATCTTCACCGCGCCGGCTGCTGGCACGATCAGTGCAATCAATCGTGGTGCCAAGCGGGTACTCGAATCAGTTGTGATCGATGTTGATGGCGATGATGCCGAGAGCTTTGACACCAGCCAGGCCAAAGACCGGGCAGGGGTCGAGAGCGTTCTGGTGGCTTCAGGCCTATGGACATCGCTGCGTACCCGGCCATTCAGTATGGTGCCGGCACTAGGCAGCTCACCGCACTCTATCTTTGTTAATGCGATGGACACCAACCCACTGGCGGCAGACCCGCTTGTGGTCATCAACGACCGTCCCAGCGAGTTTACGGCGGGGCTGGATGGCCTTGCCAAGCTCACCGAAGGCAAAGTGTTTGTGTGTCACGAGGCGGGCAAGTTTTTGCCAGCTGGCTCTGACCCTAAGCTCACACCTTCTGAGTTTGAAGGCATTCACCCTGCGGGCCTTCCCGGCACGCATATCCACTTTCTTGACCCCGTCAGTGCCAACAAAACCGTTTGGACCATTGGCTATCAGGACGTGATCGCCATCGGTCACTTGCTTGAGAGTGGCGAACTCGATAGTTCTCGAGTGATCTCTCTGGCTGGACCTGGGGTTACCTCACCTCGACTCATTCGTACTCTGATTGGTGCCTCTTTAGACGAGCTGGCCGCCGGTGAGCTTGCTGACGGCGAGCAGCGCGTCATCTCTGGTCCGGTGTTTACCGGGCACGCCGCACGCGGTGGTCTGGCCTTCTTGGGGCGGTACCACAATCAAGTGTCGGTACTGCCGGAAGATCGTGCGCGTTACTTCCTTGGTTACCTGACCCCGGGAGCCAACACTCACTCTGTCTTCCCCGTATTTTTGTCATCGTGGCTGGGTAAAAAGGTCATCGATTTCACGACCACCACTAACGGCAGCGCACGGGCGATGGTGCCCATCGGCACATACGACAAAGTGATGCCAATGGATATTCTGGCCACACAACTCATGCGGGCTCTGCTCGTGAGTGATATAGAACGTGCTATTAACCTGGGTTGCCTAGAGCTCGATGAAGAAGACGTGGCTCTGTGCACCTACGCCTGTCCTGGCAAATATGAGTACGGGCCCGTCTTGCGGCAACTGCTCAATCAAATTCAGAAGGAGGGCTAGTAATGGGTCTTCGAAGTATTCTCGACAGTATCGAGCCGCATTTTGAGAAAGGTGGCAAGCTTGAGGCGTTGTATCCCGCGTACGAGGCCATTGATACAGCGCTCTATACGCCCGATACGGTGACGGCTGGCGCATCTCACATTCGCGACGGGCTGAACCTGAAGCGCATCATGATCACCGTCTGGGCCGTTGCGTTCATTCCAGCTCTGGCGGGTGCCTGGTCTGTTGGCTATCACGCCAACGTGGCGATGGCGGAAGTTGGCCTGACTGAGATCAACGATTGGCGTGACTTCTTTATTGGTGGGCTGACCAGCTACGACCCAACCAGCATCTGGGATTGTGTGATTCACGGTTTGGCGTATTTCATTCCGCTGTATGTCACCGTGTTTATGGCCGGCATCATTTTTGAGATCTGGTTTGCGTCGAAGCGTGGCCACGAAGTCAATGAAGGCTACTTTGTTACCTCTATTTTATTCACGCTGACGTTGCCTGCCGGCACGCCACTGTGGATGGCTGCCGTCGGTATCATCTTTGGTGTTGTGATCGGCAAAGAAGTATTTGGCGGTACCGGCAAAAACTTCCTGAACCCAGCCCTCACGGGGCGTGCGTTCCTCTATTTTGCCTACCCTGCACAGATGTCGGGTGATGCGGTATGGGTGGCTGTTGATGGTTACACCATGGCCACGCCATTAGGTGATGCGGCCGCTGGTATTGAGAGTTCAGTAAGTTGGATGAGTGCGTTTCTGGGCAACCTGCCTGGGTCGTTCGGTGAAACCTCCGTACTTGCCATTCTGTTGGCGGGCGCGATTTTGTTGATGACCCGTATCGCGTCCTGGCGCGTCATGCTGGGTATTCTTGTTGGCACCACCGTTACGACGTTGCTGTTCAACGCCATATCCTCTGACAACCCTATGTTTGCGATGCCGTTCTACTGGCACTTTGTGCTGGGTGGTTTTGCCTTCGGCACTGTGTTCATGGCCACTGATCCGGTGTCTGCGGCGATGACCGACCGTGGGCGCCTGTACTACGGCATTCTGATCGGCGTGATGTGCGCCTTGATTCGAGTGGTTAACCCCGCGTTCCCGGAGGGCATGATGCTCGCGATTCTATTCGGTAATCTGTTCGCGCCCCTGATCGACCACTTTGTCGAACAGGCGAACATCAAGCGGAGACTTGCTCGTGTCTGATTCCAACTTTAATAAAGACAGTCTGAAAAACACCCTGCTGGTGGCGATTGGCCTGTGTTTGGTGTGTTCCATTTTGGTGTCGCTGTCAGCGGTTGCTTTGCGGCCGATGCAGAAAGCCAACAAGGAGCTCGACCAGAAGCAAAACGTACTCCGCGCGGCGGGCTTGTTGCCGTCAGACGCGTTGGTGGATGCCCAGGGTCGGGATGTGGCAGAAATATTCGCCTCCTTCGAAGCCCGGATCGTTGATTTGGATACGGGTGAGTATGTTGATGGTGTCGACGTTGCGACCTTTGATCCTATTCGTGCGGCCAAAGACCTAAGCGCCTCGACAGAATTGTTGAAAGACGAAGACGCGGCCACCTTGGGTCGACGTGAGAATCACTCCATTGTTTATCTAAAGCGCGATGCCAACGGTGGCCTTGAAAAAGTAGTTATGCCGGTTCGTGGCTACGGGTTGTGGGGCACTCTATTTGGTTATTTGGCGCTTGAAGGCGATGTGAACACCATTGCGGGACTGGGCTTTTATTCCCACAAAGAAACACCCGGGCTGGGCGGTGAAGTCGATAATCCTAAATGGAAAGCACTATGGCCTGGCGTGCAGCTGTTTGACGCCAAGGGCATACCGGCGCTCAGTCTGGTGAAATCGCGTTCGCCTGAGGGTTCAGCGGCGGCGCAAAACGAAGTGGATGCTTTGTCTGGAGCCACGTTCACCACTAAAGGTGTGGAGAACATGATGAGGTATTGGATGGGTGAGGGCGCTTTTGGTCCTTACCTTAAGAAACTAAAGGCGGGAACGGTCTAATGGCAAGCGCTAAAGAGGTCCTCGTAGACCCGATATTTAACAACAATCCTATTGCACTGCAGGTGTTGGGTATTTGCTCGGCATTGGCGGTAACGGTGCAGATGTCGACAACACTCGTGATGTGTCTCGCGGTGATCTTTGTGACCACCATGTCGAGCTTTCTCGTGTCGATTGTTCGTAACTTCATTCCAACCAATATCCGCATCATTGTGCAGATGACCATTATTGCGAGTTTGGTGATTTTGGTGGATCAGGTATTGCAGGCGGTGGCCTACGACATCTCTAAGAGCCTGTCGGTGTTTGTGGGTTTGATTATTACCAACTGTATTGTGATGGGGCGTGCTGAAGCCTTTGCGATGCAAAACCCGCCCCTATTGTCAGCGATTGACGGGTTTGGTAACGCCGTTGGTTATAGTCTTATTCTTATTCTGGTTGCGTTCATTCGTGAGCCACTGGGCTCGGGTACCTTGCTCGGTTACGAAATTATGCCCCTGGTTGCCAATGGCGGTTGGTATCAGCCAAACGGCATGATGCTGCTCGCACCCAGTGCATTCTTCATCATCGCTGGCCTTATCTGGGCGTTGCGTTCGTGGAAGACCGAACAGGTAGAGGCGCCTGAGTATCAGATTGCGCCTAATGCCCAGTACCGGGAGGCGCTGTAATGCTTGAGCAATATCTAGGGCTGTTTGTTCGTGCCATATTCATCGAGAACATGGCCCTCACATTCTTTCTGGGCATGTGTACGTTCATTGCAATTTCGAAGAAGATTTCTACGGCTATTGGCCTCGGGGTCGCGGTTGTTGTTGTACTCGGCATCACGGTTCCAGCGAATAACCTGATCTACACTTACTTCCTGAAAGAAGGGGCAATGACATGGATCAGTGCTGACTTCGCTTCAGTGGATCTGAGCTTTCTAACGTTTCTTGCCTACATCGGCGTGATTGCGGCGATGGTGCAGATTCTTGAGATGTTCCTTGATCGTTTTGTGCCTGCTCTCTATAACGCGCTAGGCGTTTTCTTGCCGCTTATTACAGTGAACTGCGCGATTCTCGCTGGTTCCCTGTTTATGGAAGAACGCGATTACAACTTTGGCGAAAGTGTGGTTTTTGGTTTAGGGGCTGGCGTTGGCTGGGCTTTGGCGATCACCGCATTGGCTGGTGTACGCGAAAAGCTCAAGTACAGCGATGTGCCCGAAGGTCTTCGTGGCCTTGGCGTTACTTTCATCTGCGTCGGCTTATTGTCGTTGTGTTTTATGTCGTTCGGCGGCATCGATATTTAGGTCTGAGTAGAGACTGAGGAGAATCCGGGATGTTTGGAACCACAGTTGCGCTCGGCATTGTGATGTTTACGCTCACAGTGTTGTTCCTTGTGATGGTGATTTTGTTTGCGCGCTCGAAGCTGGTAGCTTCAGGTGACGTGACAATCGAAATTAATGGCGACCCTGAGAAGCGGGTGGTTGTGCCTGCGGGTGGCAAGCTGCTGAATACACTCGCAGACAAGGGCGTGTTCCTTTCTAGCGCCTGTGGCGGTGGTGGTACCTGTGCGCAGTGTCGTTGCCAGGTTAATGACGGCGGTGGATCTATTCTGTCGACCGAAGAAGGCCACTTCACTCGCGGCGAGATTCGCGAAAACTGGCGGTTGTCGTGTCAGGTAGCTGTAAAGCAAGACATGAAGATCGAAATTCCCGAAGACGCCTTTGGCGTTAAACGTTGGGAATGTGAGGTTGAGTCGAACAACAACGTGGCGACCTTTATTAAGGAACTCACACTGAAACTGCCGGAAGGCGAAGAAGTGGCGTTCCGAGCGGGTGGCTTTGTGCAACTCGAAATTCCACCCTACGAACTCGATTACAAAGAGTTTGACGTGGAAAAGGAATACCACGGCGATTGGGACCGATTTGGCGTATGGAATCACCACGCGAAAATTGATGACGTCACTATTCGAGCATACTCGATGGCAAATTACCCGGAAGAGAAGGGTATTTTGAAGTTCAATATTCGGATCGCTTCACCGCCTCCGGGAATGGACGTGCCACCGGGCGCTATGTCGAGTTATTGCTTTAACCTGAAGCCAGGCGACAAGCTGACGGTGTTTGGTCCCTACGGTGATTTCTTCACCAAGGAAACGCCGGCAGAGAAAATCTGGATTGGTGGTGGTGCTGGCATGGCCCCGCTGCGCTCACAGATCTTTGATGAGCTGAAGCGCAAGAAGAACGCTGATGTGAAGATGAGCTATTGGTATGGCGCACGCTCGCTAACCGAGATGTTCTACACCGACGAGTTTGACGTGCTCGCCGAGCAGTACGATAACTTCGATTGGCATGTGGCGTTGTCTGATCCGATGCCGGACGACAACTGGACGGGCGAGACGGGTTTCATTCACAACGTTGTGCTTGAGAATTACCTGAAAGACCATCCCAATCCCGAAGACTGTGAGTACTACCTGTGTGGTCCACCGCCAATGGTGGCTGCTGTACTGACGATGCTGGATGACCTAGGCGTTGAGCCTGAGAACATCCTGCTGGACGACTTCGGCGGCTAGCTCTAAATCGGGGTCAGAATGCGCAGGCGCTTCTGACCCCTAACTCGCAACAACCAATCCTCCCCCAAACCCCAACCCTCCGCGACCGCTCTTTAAACCGTAAATCAGATTGCCCTGCCGGTGTGGGCTGGGCATACTAAATATAGATTTATCAACGCGTTATGGAGGGGACCTTGAGCGGAGATTTGTACGTAAACCTAAAGGCAGTATGGGGCGAATTCACGGGGCCAGGTGGGCCGTTTGAAGTGGTCACAAAGGATGTTCTTGGCCAGCCGACACGCTGTTTTGCAGCAGCGCCGCCAAGCGTACGAGAGGTTTGGCTGTCGTCAATGCAGTACGCCGAACGTGACTATCTGATCTATAACGACGAACGGCTGACTTACGCCCAGACCCACGATCGAGTGGCGTCTATTGCGGCCTGGCTGAGTGCCCAGGGCGTGCAGCCGGGTGATCGTGTGGCAATTGCCATGCGTAACTACCCCGAGTGGATGCAGTGCTATTGGGCCATTTTGTCCATGGGCGCCGTCTGTGTGGGTATGAACGCCTGGTGGGTTGGGGAAGAAATACACTACGCGCTAGAAGATTCTGAACCCAAGGTTATGATCTGTGACAGCGAACGGCTCGAGCGGCTGGATGGCATGCTCGGTGACTTTCCGCAGATCAAAGTAGTGGCTGTCCGTTGCGAAGACCCGCTGCCTGCAGGGGTTGCGCCGTTCAGCGAGCTCATTGCCGCACCGTCTGATTTGCCGGTTGTCACCATTGATCCAGACGATGACGCCTGTATTTTCTATACCTCGGGTACCACTGGCCGACCCAAGGGCGCGCAACTGACCCATCGAGGCTGTGTGTCAAACCTGATGAACCTGGCGTTTGCTGGTATGGCTCAGGCCCACGCGATTGCCCGGACCAAAGGCGAGGCGCCACCCAATCCAGACGATGCGCCAGTGCCTGGTGCCATCATGACAACACCATTGTTCCACGTGACGGCTAACAATTGCGGTGCTTACGCGATTACGTTTGCTGGTGGCAAGCTGGTGCACACCTACCGCTGGGACGCAGGCGAAGCTCTGGAACTCATTGAGCGTGAACGTCTGACAGCCATCAGTGGCGTGCCGGTTATGGCCCGTGAGCTGGTTATGCACCCAGACTTTGCTACCCGCGACGTGAGTTCCTTAACCGGTATCAGTGGTGGTGGTGCGCAGTTCCAGCCTGACCTTGTCGACAAGGTAGATAAGCTGGGCAAGGGCGCGCGTCCGAGCACGGGTTACGGCATGACCGAAACTTGCGGCATCATCACCTCATTTTCGTCTGACTTCTTTGTCGGCAAGCCCAACAGCGCTGGGCCTGCCATGCCAACCTTTGAAGCCAAGTGCGTGGATGCGGACGGCAACACCCTGCCTATTGGAGAACACGGCGAGCTCTGGGTTCGCGGTGCGCCGGTCATCAAGGGTTATCTGAACCGTGCAGACGCAACGGCTGAATCCATTACCGATCGCTGGTTGCACACAGGTGACATCGCCCGCATCGATGAAGACGACTGCATATTTATTGTGGATCGTCTGAAAGACATGGTGCTGCGCGGTGGCGAGAACGTGTATTGCGCAGAGGTAGAGAATGCCCTGTATAAGCATGCAGCCGTTGCCGAATGCAGTGTGTTTGGTGTGCCGGACGATCGGTTGGGTGAAGAGGTAGGTGCCGCGCTTGTGCTTGCTGAGGGCTTTACCGCAACGCCTGAGGAGCTGCGCAAGCATTGCAGCGAACTGATTGCCAAGCACAAGATTCCGCGCTACCTCTGGGTGCAAAGCGAATCGCTGCCAAGAAACGCCAGCGGTAAGTTTCTGCGCCGTGAGCTGAAAGATCAGTTGGCGGTTGCTGACGCGGTTTAGGGGCGGGTGTTTGGCGTGTGGTGGGAGTCAGAATTCATTTATAAGGGCCGCGGGCGCTTCTGACCTCCACACATCGGGGTCAGAATTAATTCTGACCCCTGCCTTATTTTATGAGGGGCCGCGGGCTCTTATGAGGGGCCGCAGGCGCTTCTGCCCTCTGGCTTCAATCCCCTCTGCCACATACTCCCGCCAAACCCGCCGTCTCTCAGCGCCAGTTCGCGCCAACTCCTGATACTCCCGGTGCGATGTTAATAACCGATTCTCAATCCCAATGCCGTGAGCCCTATAGCTTGACCAGCGATAGAGGTCTGGCGAGCTGACCATTCCTGCGCGTACGGGGTTTAACTCGATGTAGCGCAAACACTCCAAGAAATAGTCGGTGTCGCAAATCGGGGTTGAGCTGTAACGACCTTCAAACAAGGTTCCAGTGCGCTGCCACCGATCGTTAAAGTAGCGCACGTATTTACCGCCTAACAGTTTCATACAGCGTGGAATCGCAGACTCACTAGAAGCAGATAGCAGTAGATGCACGTGGTTTGCCATTAACACCCAACCGTTAATTTGCACGCCGTTTACGCAGGCAGCCAGCTGTAGAAACTTCGCGTAGGTCGCGGCATCGCGCTGGCGGTGAAAAATGGCTTGGCGGTTGTTACCCCGTTGGCGGATGTGGATCGGCGTGTGCGGTGGGAATATGCGGGGTTGGCGCGGCATGGGAGGGCTTCGGTTGAGGGGGA
>JALZVT010000073.1 GCA_023300545.1 Pseudomonadales bacterium | reverse complement strand
TTCGTTTTCGTTTTCCACGTTGGTGGCCGACAGGTACAACGAATGCGGTTCAACACCAAGCGCACGAGCTATCCGATTCAAGGTAACCGGGTCTACCGATTTTTCTCGAAACGCTCGGCTCACTGAATCTTTGGGTGGTGACTCGAGCTCTTCGAGCTCGGCAATTTTGGCCGCGAGTGCAACCTGGGTTGTTAGCCCAGA
The DNA here is from genome assembly GCA_023300545.1 of Pseudomonadales bacterium. Lineage (GTDB taxonomy): Bacteria > Pseudomonadota > Gammaproteobacteria > Pseudomonadales > Azotimanducaceae > JALZVT01. Next base: position 4,209 of record JALZVT010000073.1, on the reverse strand, counting down.
GGCCAGCAGCGCATTGGTTAGCGACAACCTTGAGGCGCGGACGCCGCGAGTGTATTTGCGCCCTTTGGCAGTACCCCGCTCCGGGGCGGCACCCGCCTGCGGCTCTTCATCACTCATCCCTGTGTCGACCTTTCTGCCCTATCTACCCCAAGCAACATTAGCACGGCGAGAAAACGCACAAAACTGCGTTGTTCTGCGATGTTCTGCCAGTTGCTGCGGATGCCCCCTGCGGCTGATCAGGCTTAAATCATAAGCAGAAACAGCCGCATAAAAACGGCTACAACAGCAACAACAAAGGGAAATCACCGCATGGGATCTTCACCGGATCACAACCGACCCAGCCATCTCACACGGCTCGGTCTAGTCCTTCTAATTGTCCTCAGCTCAAGTGCCGCACAGGCGGAACTAGAGCTGAGTATCGATCTGAATCGAACGGTTACGACACCGAGCGGTCAGGTTTTGGTTAGCGGCGTTGTGTCAAACAACGGCAGCACACTCGAAAGCAATCTCGAGCTGCGCATGATTTATCCCAGCGGCTTGATCAGTCTCGCAGAGAGTCTTGTCGAGGGCCCGATTGACGCTGACGCGTCCTGCCAGACCGATACGGGCAGCAGCGCCAGCTGCAGCGCCAACGAACCGCTAGTGTGGACCTTCGGCGCAATAGCCCCCGGGCAAGCCGTGCCGGTATCTTTCCCCCTTTTTGTGCCAAGCACTGCGGCAGCCAACGACAACTTCGATTTAGACTTCACACTGTCAGATCAAACAGGCGCTCGAGCGACGGCTAGCACGCAGCTCACTGTGGGTAGCAATGACGCGCTGGACATGCGCGTTAGCGTCAATCAGAACCCTGTCGCGGTGGACGGCCAGATCCGCTACACCCTGAGTTATGGCAACCGCTCCACCAGCAGCGTGACCAACAGCAGTCTCGCGTTCAACTTGCCAGCCAATGCCACCTTTGTCTCCGCAACCGGCGGCGGCACCGCAGCGGGGAGCGTAGTATCCTGGACCTTGGGCTCGCTGCCCGCGGGCGCAACTGAAGAACAGGAGGTTATCGCGACAATCAATTCCGTTGCTGCAGGCACCTTGCTTGCCACCAGCACCAACATCAGCGGCATTTCAGCCTCGCTGCCGGTGCAACAAACTACCCAAACCACCAGCTATGCGGGCATTGGATCGCCACTAGCTATTACGCTGCAGCTGCAGCGCCAATCTGACGCGCCCGCAAGCAACAACCTGTTGAGCATGACCGTTGCCAACGCCACAACATCTACCGTTTTTGGCGGGACAGTTAAATTACGCCTGCCCGCAGGGATCAACTCAGTCGCAGAGAGCGTGGTCAATGGACCTGTCGATGCGGACGCATCCTGTGGCACGGACATCGGCAGTTCGGCAGCTTGCAGCACCGGAGAGTTTTTAGTTTTTCCGCTCGGCAACATCACCGCCGGTCGCGCCATTCGCCTGAGCCTACCGTTTGCGAGCTTTGGTAGCGCTACTCTGAACCCTCCTGGCAGCGTGACTGACTGGGTTGTCAATCTGGCAGATGATAGCGGCGCCCTCGAGACCGAAGCACTCAGCCTGCTCACTGACGCCAATCAAGCGTTGAATCTCTCGGTCACCACCGATCGACTACCCGTCGCCGCTGACAAGGTTCTGACCTACGAATTGGACTATGGCAATACATCAGCCCAGAACATCACAAACACCACTTTGTCCCTAACGCTGCCCGCGGGTGTAACGAGCAATACCATCTCCGACGACGGTAATCTAAGTAATGGAGTAGTCAGCTGGAACCTTGCATCTGTTCCCGCCGGCACAACAGGTCGACGAACTGTTACGGTGGATGTGCAGGCGAGCACCGCCGATGGCTCGTTACTCGAGACCGAGGCCAGCATCAGCGGCCTGCTGGCATCGCTTGCTAGCACTCAGCGCACCGCGCAGACAACCCCTGTGAACCAAGGCTCAGCGCTTGAGTTAACTCTTGCGGTCAGCCCCTCTCCCCTGACACCGGGCTCACCGTTGCTCGCAGAACTCATTGCGACGAACCCCAGTGACTCTGTCGTGTTTGGCGGCAACGTTTTGCTGCGCCTTCCCGAGGGCACCGGCGGTGTTGTCGAGAGCTTGGTCGAAGGGCCGCTCGACGCGGACGCATCCTGTGGCACGACTAGTGGTACGTCAGCCGGGTGCAACACCGCAGAAAATTTGATTTGGCAATTGGGCAACGTTGCACCCGGCCAGGCGGTTCGACTCGGATTTCCCACACAGATTATCAGCGCCTTCCCAGCTGGCGCGGTAATGCACTGGGAGGCATTCATCGCTGATGATGCTGGCGAGCTGGAATCAACCAGCCAGGCAGTGCCCGTCGTTGCGGAATCTGGACTGCGACTGTCGGTAACTGAAGATCGAGATCCGGTGCCTGCCGGCGCTTCGATGACCTACACCCTAAACTACGGCAACGCGTTGGACAGCAGCGTAACCAATAGCATGCTGAGTTTTGAGCTACCGGAAAATGTAAGCTTCAATAGCGCAACCGGTGGTGGCCAACTGTCAGGTAACACAGTGGTTTGGGACCTTGGGTCTTTACTGTCCGAAACAATAGATTCCCAAAACGTTGTAGTCACTGTCGCGGCTGCGGCAACGCAAGGCACAGCACTTCCCGCGCGGGCCATGCTAACCGGTACCAACGCCTCCCTGCCGGTCACAACCCACTCCCGTGAGGGTGCCTTTGTTGGCAACGGCAGCACTCTCGGCATGGAACTGAATGTCACACCAAATCCATCACTGGGCGGCGACGAGCTCTCGGTGGAAATCACAGTCAACAACCCAACCACCGAGCTCGTTGAAGGCGCCGTCGTACAAATGCGCACCCCAACCAACATCAACGGTATCAGCGAGTCTTTGGTTCAAGGGCCAATTGATCTCGATTTGTCCTGCGCCAATGACTCCGGCAGCAGCGCCGGATGCACAGCCAACGAGTTCCTCGTATGGGATTTGGGTAATGTTGCCCCAGGGCAAATCATCGATTTGGCTTTACCAGCAACCATTACGTCCAGCTTGTCGAGAGGCAACCAGGTCAGTTGGGAAGCTGTTCTTGCTGACGATTCCACTGCCCTAACCACCGAGTCGGCAGTCGTGCAGATTGGCGAAATTCTGCCAGCCGGACCGATCGGTGCGTCGCTACTACCGGTTAGTCGGTCAGTACAGGTTGGCGTCACTGCCACCGCATTCGCCTCCGTAGTGAATAGCAGCACCAACGACGCCTTCGATTGCAGCATCGCTCCAATAACCAACGTACCAGCGACGTTCTCGTATCAAGCAACCGACCCGGCAACCAACGCCATCATCGGCACGGCAGATACTCCGATTGATATTCCCGCGGGCGGCAGCAGAAGTTTCGTGTTTGCGTTCACCCCAACGGCCGAGTTCAGCCCAACCGACGTAGCGTTGAATTTTGACTGTGCCAACAGTGATCCAGCGGCTGTCTTCCCAGGTTTGAATACGTTTTTGCTGTCAGCAGAGACGGCACCCATTCCTGATGTCATCGGATTAACGACAACCACAGATCTGCAGGTGATTACCGGAGAGACTGGGTTGTTTGCGGTGGGTTCAGCCAACGTGGGTGCCACTGGTGACATTACCGTTAGCCTGGACGACGGCAATGCAAATGTGCCAGCGGGCTTACGCGTATGCCAGACTAACCCAACCACGGGAGCCTGCTCTAGCGCTGTTGGACCAACAGTAACGTTCAGTTACGGCGCAGGTACAACGGCATCATTTGCAATCTTTGTAGATGCGAGCAGCGGCATTGAGTTCAACCCGGCGGTAAACCGGATATTCATTCGGTTTACGGATGATGAGGGTGTTGTGCGGGGGGCAACGAGTACGGCAGTACGAACCCAATGAATCCAAGCTTCCGTGGGTCGACCTGCTCATTATCATTCTGCTCTGCAGAATGAAACTAACAGGCCGCCCCTCGATAGCTTCAATTTTGGTTGGGGGTGTTTTGCGGGGTCAGGTTTTTAACCTGACCCCTGCCTCCAACCGGTATCGAGGTGTTACTCGATGATTTTAACTACAACGCCAGCACCAACCGTTCGGCCACCCTCGCGGATTGCAAAACGAAGGCCGTCGTCCATCGCAACCGGTGCGATCAGAGTGACTTCCATGTTCACGTTGTCACCAGGCATCACCATCTCGGTGCCCGCTGGCAAT